>NZ_JAOSHO010000522.1 GCF_025917275.1 Pseudomonas agronomica
CAATGTTGAATGTGCCGCCGTCATCGCGAGCAAGCTCGCTCCCACAGGATCAGCCCTATCAGTAGGGATCAGGCAAACAGCTCGCCTTGCAACTCATCGAGCAACGCCTGGATCGCATCCAGCCGCTGTTGCGGATCGTCGAGTTGCAACAGGTCGAGCTTGTCCAGTTCGTTGAACGGCAGCAGATAGGCCAGTTGATTGGCGAGGGACTGCTGGCCGGTGGCTTCGGTGCCCATGTTCAGCGCTTCGACCATCGGGTGCTCGGCCAAGGCCTTGAGCAGCGCGACCAGGTCGGCGTCTTCATCCTGCAGCGGTTGTTCCGGCTCGTCTTCCAGCCATTCGATTTGCGCCACGGTGAGCTGATCGGCCTGGACGCTGCTGCTATGCACGAGAAAACGCCGGCCGCCCTGCACCCGAATGCCCAGCAGGCCGTTCTCCTGCTGGGAAAAGTCGGTGATCAGCGCTTCACAGCCCACCCGTGCATAGCCGTCAGGCGCGATGCCGACCTCCTCGCCATCGAGGATGCACACCACCCCGAAGCCTTCGCCCTTTTTCATGCAGCGTCCGATCATGTCGAGGTAACGCGCCTCGAAAATCTGCAGATCGAGAATGCAACCGGGGAACAACACGGTGTTCAACGGAAACAGCGGCAAGCTCATAACTCGTTCCTTAAACCGTCATCGACACCACCAGCGGCAGCAGCACCGCCGTGGCCACGCCCATCAGACTCATCGCCAGCGCCGCGAAGGCACCGGTTTCCTCGCTTTCCTGCAATGCCACTGAAGTGCCCACCGCATGGGCCGTCAGGCCCAGGGCCATGCCGCGGGCCTCGGGACTGTGGACACCCAATCGGGTCAGAATGCTCGGGCCGAGGATCGCCCCGAGCACACCGGTGATCAACACGAACACCGCCGCCATCGCCGCCACGCCACCGATCTGCTCGGCCACCAGCATCGCGATGGGCGACGTCACGGACTTGGGCGCCATCGTCATGAGGATCATGTGCTCGGCGCCGAACGCCCAGCCCAACACCACCGCAGACCCGGTGGCAAACACCCCGCCTATCACCAGCGTAGTAAAAATCGGCCAGAACAATTGACGGATTCGCCGCAGGTTCAAGTACAGCGGCACCGCCAGCGCCACCGTCGCCGGCCCCAGCAGGATGCTGAGGATTTCAGTGCTCTTGCGGTATTCGGCGTAGCTGATACCGCAGCCGACCAGCACGGCGATCAGCACCAGCATCGACATCAACACCGGCTGGAGGAATACCCAGCGGGTCTTCTCGAATGCCGCCAACACCAATTGATAAGCACCCAGGGTGATGCCGATGCCAAACAGCGGATGGTGGATGACTGAGGTCCAGGCGCCCTGCCAATCGAACATCATGGCGCGTCCTCCGATTCGACAACATGGCGCCGGGCCAGGCGCTGCATCAACACGCCCGTCAGCATCACGGACAGGATCAGCGACAGCACCAGCGCGCCAACAATGGCCCAGAAGTCGGCGGCGATCGCTCGCGCATAGACCATCACCCCCACCGCCGGCGGTACCAGCAGCAACGGCAGGTAGCGCAACAGGCTGCTGGCGGCCAGGTTCAACGGTTCGCTCACTTCGCCGCGAGCGATCAGGTAGCCCAGCATCAGCAGCAGCCCCACGATCGGCCCCGGCAGGATCGGCAGGAACAAATGATTGATGGCGGTGCCCAGCAATTGGAACAGCACCAGCCAGGTCAGGCCCCTTAGCAACATCCGCTCTCTCCCCCACAAACATGAACCCCACACCTGTAGGAGCTGCCGAGTGCAACGAGGCTGCGATCTTTTGATGTTTCGCTTCCGATCCAATTGGCAGGGGAAAGATCGCAGCCTCGTTGCACTCGGCAGCTCCTACAGGAATAACCAGTGACGCATTTAAGCACGCCCGCGCTATGGTTCGGCATTCGTAAAAAGCATGGTCGATGACCTTCCCGGCGCGCCATGTTGATCTACAGTGGTTCTCGGGGGCGCGGATCCCCGTTCCATAAAAGCAGGACAGATGAACCAAGGAGAGTCTCAATGCCCTACGTTCCCGTTACAGCGCTCAAGGATTATGTCGGCAAGGAACTGGGATGTTCCGATTGGCTGACCATCGACCAGGACCGCATCAATCTGTTCGCCGAAGCCACAGGCGACTTCCAATTCATTCACGTCGACCCGGTGAAGGCCGCGCAGACACCGTTCGGCAGCACCATCGCCCACGGTTTCCTGTCGCTGTCGCTGATACCCAAGCTGATGGAAGACATCCTGATCCTGCCCGAAGGCGTGAAGATGGTCGTCAACTACGGGCTGGACAGCGTGCGCTTCATCCAGCCGGTAAAAGTCGACTCGAAGGTCCGGCTCAAGGTCGAACTGGTGGACGCCACCGAGAAAAAACCCGGCCAATGGTTGCTCAAGGCCACTGCCACCCTGGAAATCGAAGGGTCGGAAAAACCGGCCTACATTGCCGAGCCGCTGTCACTCTGCTTCGTGTAGACCCTTGCGGTCGCGAAACCGCTCATGCAGTTTCGCATCGCTTCAACGCGCATAGCTGCGGCATACTCGTCGCCTGATTACTTGGATCCCGTTATGCGCGCACTTGCCCCCCTGACCCTGGCCCTTCTGCTCACCGCTTGCGGCGACGGCGAATCGCCGTTGCCTCCCGATGCCCGCCTGCCCGACGGCGGGCGTTATCGCGGCGATCTGGTGGACGGCCTGCTGCAAGGCCAGGGGCGCATCGACTACCCCAACGGCAGTTGGTACGCCGGTCAATTCGACAAGGGCCAGTGGCACGGCGCCGGCGAATGGCACGGCAGCAATGGCGAGGTTTATCGCGGTCAATTCGAGCATGGGCTGTTCCATGGCCAGGGCAGCCTGACCACGCCGACCAGCAGCTACACCGGTGGCTTCAAGCAGGGCCGGCGGGACGGCGAAGGGACGCTCAAGGAAAACGGCATGACCTACCGGGGCGAGTTCAAGGCCGACCGTTATTCCGGCCTCGGCCGCCTCGAACTCGATGACGGCAGCCAGTACCAGGGCCCGTTCGTCAACGGCAAGCCGAATGGCGAAGGCCAGCGCTTCGACGCCAGCGGCAACCAGTTCACCGGGCATTTCGTCGACGGCCAACTCCAGGGCAAGGGCACCTTCAACAGCGCCGATGGCGATGTCTACATCGGCGGCTTCAAGAACAACCAGCTCAATGGCCGAGGCCGCTACGAGAACGCCGACGGCGATGTCTGGATCGGCCAGTTCAAGGATGGCGCGCTGACCGGCAAGGGTGAATTGATCGGCGCCGACGGCAGCCATTACCTTGGCCATTTCAACGATTGGCGCTTCACCGGCGAGGGTC
>NZ_JAOSHO010000523.1 GCF_025917275.1 Pseudomonas agronomica
TCGCGAGCAAGCTCGCTCCCACATTGGGTCACCTTCCAGCATCTTGTGTGTTCATGCGTAGCTAACTAACTATTTGTTTGACATTTGCTGCCTAAGCAGTAATATCTCGACATACATTCACTGCCTAGGCAGCAAAACGTCTTCCGACAACGGTATCCAGATGAAGCATTTCACCCCAGGCGACTTCCACAATTGCCATCTCGGCATGCTGCTCGGCCGTGCCGCGCTGCTCAAGGATCGGATCATCGATACCCACATGGAGCCCGTCGGCATCACCGCCGCGCAGTTCAAGGTGTTGATCATCATGGCTCAGCACGGCATCGACACTCCGGTCGAGCTGTGCCGGTACCTGTCCCTGGACAGCGGCTCGATGACTCGAATGCTCGATCGCCTGGAGCAGAAAGGTTTCCTGGCTCGCCAACGCTCGGCGGAGGACCGGCGCCAGGTGCAATTGGTGCTGACCGAAGCCGGCCAGGCGCTTGCCGATCGCCTGCCGTTCATTGGTGCCGACGCGATGAATCAACTGGCCAGTGCCATCAGCCGCGAGGAGCTGCAAACCCTCGAAGACATCCTCAAGAAAATACTGCTCGCCGCCGGGGATCCCATCACCGTCTTGCGATTGGGGGAAAAATGAAGCGTCAAACCTTGCGTACCCGCTTGAGCCTGGTGCTGCTGGCCATGAGCCTCGCCGGTTGTGCCAGCTACAGCGGCCTGAAGACCGAAGGGGTCAGCCTCGAAGCCAAGAGCCTCCAGGCGGGCCAGTCTCTGACCGGCGTCAAGCTGTCGCCGGCCTCGTGGCCGAAAAGCGATTGGTGGAAAAGCCTCGGCGACCCACAACTCGATAGCCTGATCCGCGAAGCGCTGCGCGACAGCCCGGACATGCAGATCGCCAGCGCCCGGGTTCACCAGGCCAGTGCCGCCGCCTATGCCGCCAACGCCGCACGCCTGCCGACCCTGGATGCCAGCGGCAGCGTCAGCCGTTCGCGCCTGGCTCGCGACCAGGATCCGCAAGGGCAGGGCGGGGCCTACAGCACGTTGCGTTCGCTGAGTGTGGATCTCAATTACAACTTCGACCTCTGGGGTGGCCAGCGCGCCGCCTGGGAAGCGGCGCTCGGCCAGGCCCGCGCCGCCGAGATCGACCGCCAGGCCGCGCAACTGACCTTGGCTGCCGATGTAGCCCGGGCCTACAGCGACCTGGGCCAGGCCCACATCATTTATGACTTGGCCAACGAAGACCTCAAGCGCACGCGGCAGATGCTTGACCTGGGCAAGCGCCGCCTCGGCGCCGGGATCGACAGCCAGTATCAGTTCCAGCAGACCGAAAGCCTGGAAGCGAGCGCCGATGCAACGTTGATCGACGCGGAGAAACGTTTGCAGAGCGCCAAGATCGCCTTGGCGGTATTGCTGGGCAAAGGGCCGGATCGTGGCAACGAAATCGCCCGGCCCAACGTGCTGCAGGCCAGCGCCGTCGCCTTGCCATCGAATCTGCCGGCCGAATTGCTGGGCCGTCGTCCGGACCTGGTCGCGGCGCGGTGGCGGGTCGAGGCGGCGAGCAAGAACATCGAAGCCGGCAAGACCAATTTCTACCCCAACCTCAACTTGAGCGCGGCGGCGGGGGTCCAATCGCTGTTGGGTGACGCGATGTTCGGTTCGGCCAGTCGGTTCTTCAACGTGGCGCCGACGGTGTCGCTGCCGATTTTCGATGGTGGACGCCTGCGGGCGGACCTCGATGCCCGGGACGCCGACTACGACCTGGCGGTGGCGCAATACAACAAGAGCCTGGTCGCGGCCCTTGGCGATGTCAGCGACACCATCAACCAGTTGCGCGACATCGGTCGGCAGATCGGCGCCCAGCAACATGCCGTGGATATCGCACAAAGCTCTTACGACACCGTGGTCCAGCGCTACGGCTCCGGCATCGGCAATTACCTGGACGTGCTGAGCATCGAGCAGCAGTTGCTCCAGGCCCAACGCCAACTGGCGACCCTCAATGCCGAGCAGATCGACCTGTCGATCCAACTGATGCAGGCCCTGGGCGGTGGTTTCGAGACCCAAACCGTGGCTTCGGCCACACCGGCCGCCACCGCGCCGACTCACTGATTCGAGGTATTTGTCATGGCAACTGCCGAAACAACTCAACAAACCCCACAGGACGGCAGCAATCCGCGCAAGCGCAAGGTGATGCTGCTGGCCCTGGCCCTGATCGTCATTCTCGCCGGCGTGGGCGTCTGGGCCTGGCACGAACTGTATGGTCGCTGGAACGAAAGCACCGACGATGCCTACGTCAACGGCAACGTGGTGGAAATCACCCCGCAAGTCACCGGCACGGTGGTGAGCATTGGCGCCGATGACGGTGACCTGGTGCGAGAAGGCCAGGTGCTGGTGCAATTCGACCCGAACGATGCCGAAGTCGCGCTGCAAAGCGCCCAGGCCAACCTGGCCCGCACCGTGCGCCAGGTGCGCGGCTTGTACAGCAATGTCGATGGCATGAAGGCGCAAGTGCACGCGCAAGAGGCCGAAGTGCAGAAGGCCCAGGAAAACTACAGCCGACGCAAGAATCTGGCCGCCGGCGGGGCGATTTCCCAGGAAGAACTGTCCCACGCCCGGGACGACCTGACCTCGGCGCAGAACGCCTTGGCCAATGCCCGGCAACAGCTCAAGACCACCAGCGCGTTGGTGGATGACACAGTGGTGTCGTCCCATCCCGACGTGCAAGCGGCGGCCGCGCAACTGCGCCAGGCCTATCTGACCAATGCCCGCAGCACCTTGATCGCGCCGGTGACCGGTTATGTCGCCAAGCGCACCGTGCAACTGGGGCAGCGAGTGCAGCCGGGCACGGCGTTGATGGCGGTGATCCCGCTGGATCAGTTGTGGATCGACGCCAACTTCAAGGAGACCCAGCTGCGTGACATGCGCATCGGCCAGCCGGTGGACATCGAGACTGATCTGTATGGCAGCGATGTGAAATACAGCGGTACGGTCGACAGCCTGGGCGCCGGCACCGGCAGCGCATTTGCCTTGCTGCCCGCGCAGAACGCCACCGGTAACTGGATCAAGATCGTCCAGCGGGTGCCAGTGCGCATCCATATCAACGCCGAGGAACTGACCAAGCATCCGCTGCGGGTCGGCCTGTCGACTCAGGTCAACGTCAACCTGCATGACCAGAGCGGCCCGGTACTGGCCCAGCAGCCACCGCAAAAAGCCTCGTTCAGCACCCAGGTCTATGACCGGCAACTGGCCGACGCTGACGCGATGATCAGCCGTTTGATTCATGAAAACAGCGCGGCGACGAGCAATACCGCGCAGCGCTGAGGCCGCGCTACCGAACCTGTGGCGAGGGAGCTTGCTCCCGCT
>NZ_JAOSHO010000524.1 GCF_025917275.1 Pseudomonas agronomica
CTGCTTGGCCTGCGTGCCGAGCCCCATCACACCGACCCGGCGCTTGGCGGCCGGCTGTAGCAGGTGAGCCTGCCAGCACCGGGCCGACTGTTGCTGGCGATAACGAAGCATGTCTCGGTGCAGCCCGAGCACGGCGAAACTGGCGTATTCGCACATGCCCTGGGTAATGCCGGGGTCGAGTAGACGTACCACTGGCAGGGAAGCAGGCAACTGGTCGAGGTCGAGCTGGTCGACCCCGGCCGAGAGCGCGAACAACACCTCCAGGTTCGGCAACAGGGTTTCGAGGTTGTCCGGTGCCTGCCAGGCAGCCAGATAGCGAATATCCCGCGGATCGCCGATGTCCGGCCAGGCACGCCATTCGATGTCCGGCGCGTGCTCGGCGAAGAGACGTTTCCATTGTTCACCGCGTACCGGGTCGGCTTTATAAAGCAGGGCCATGGATGACTTCTCACACTGGATCAGGAACCTCCAGCATGCCCGAGTGGCGAAGCAGGATGTTTCGAAAGCGCTGGCTTAACTGCCTGCCACTGCGGTGTTGAAGGCTTTTATCGGCAGATTCCATGGGGCCGGAGGCGGCTGATGGATTCTGCTGTTTGGCGGGGTGAAAACAGTCGATCCGAATTTCCCAGGGGCCAAGTTCGGCTTAGACAATTGCGTCGAACGCTTAACCTGTGGGACACATCGCAGCCGTTTCCCGGTTGCCTGGTTCACTGTGGGAGATGCCATGAACAGTAAAGTCGAAGAAACCCCGAACTTGCTTCGTCAACGTGATCAATTCGTACCTCGGGGATTGGTCACCGCGCATCCCCTGGTCATCGACCGGGCTCAGGGCGCAGAGGTCTGGGATGTGGACGGCAAGCGTTATCTGGACTTCGTCGGCGGCATCGGCGTCTTGAATATCGGCCACAATCACCCGAACGTGGTCGCCGCAGTGCAAGCCCAGTTGCAAAAGGTCAGCCATGCCTGTTTCCAGGTGGTGGCCTACAAGCCCTATATCGATCTGGTGAAGCGCCTGTGCGCATTGGTCGGTGGCCAGGAGGCCTACAAGGCGGCGCTGTTCACGTCTGGCGCCGAGGCGGTGGAGAACGCGGTGAAGATCGCTCGTGCCCACACCAATCGGCCAGCCGTGATTGCCTTCCGTGGCGGGTTTCATGGGCGTACCTTGCTGGGCACGACGCTGACCGGCATGAGCCAACCGTACAAGCAGAATTTCGGGCCTCTCGCGCCGGAGGTGTTCCATACGCCGTACCCGAACGCCTATCGCGGTTTTACCAGCGAGATGGCCTTGCAGGCCCTGAATGAATTGCTGGCGACCCAGGTCGCTGCGGATCGTGTCGCGGCGATCATCATCGAGCCGGTGCAGGGCGATGGCGGCTTCCTGTCCGCGCCGCCGGAATTTCTCCAGGCGCTGCGCCGCCTGACCGAGCAACATGGCATCGTGCTCATTCTCGACGAAATCCAGACCGGTTTCGGCCGCACGGGCACCTGGTTCGGTTTCCAGCACGCTGGCATCCAGCCGGACCTGGTGACCGTCGCCAAGAGTCTCGCCGGCGGCTTGCCCATCTCGGGCGTCGTGGGGCGTGCGCAGATCATGGATGCGCCACTGCCCGGTGGTCTTGGCGGCACCTATGGCGGTAACGCTTTGGCGTGTGCGGCGGCGTTGGCGGTGATCGACACTTACGAGCAGGACCGGTTGCTAGAGCGTGGCAAGGCATTGGGCGAGCGTTTGCGCCAGGGCCTGCTGCGCTTGCAGGCACGTTACCCACGTATCGGTGACGTGCGCGGTACCGGTTTCATGTTGGCCATCGAATTGATCAAGGACGATGACGCGCGCAGCCCTGATGCCGAACTCACCCAACAACTGATCGACCAGGCCAGGGTGGGCGGGTTGCTGGTGATCAAATGTGGGGTGTACCGGAATGTGCTGCGTTTCCTTGCGCCCCTGGTCACCGAAGACAATCAGATCGACGAAGCCCTGGCTATTCTTGAATCTGCGTTGTCACGGGTGTTGAGTTGATTCCAGGTCTCGGTCGGCGGCCAGTGACACTTCGCCGACCGAAGGCCTTTGGAGCACAGGGATGCATCACGGGAGGCGACACACATGCACCTGACTGATTATCGCGCGCTGTTGATCGACTGCGACGAAGTCCTGGTCGATCGGGATTCCGGTATCTGGACGGCCCTGCAACCGTTGCTCGAAAGCCATCCCGGCGTGCTTGCCCGGGAAGAGGTGCTGGCGGAATTCGACGCGGCGGTGCGCGGGCTCTATCCGCGCTTTTCCGAGCTGGGCTTCAGTGGCCTGTTGTGCTTTGCCCACCGTCAGTTGGCCGAGCGCCTGAAGCTCAAGGCCAATTGGGAGGAGGGCATGAGCTTTGCCCGTTCGGCCAGCACCTGGTCGCTGTTCGAGGACGCACCCGGGGCCATGTTGTACCTGCGCAAATTCTATCGGCTGCTGGTTTGCTGCGACCGTGATGCCGAGGACCGTGACGCGCTTTGCGAGCGATTGGGCATCGCGCCCGAGGATTTGCATTCCCGGGCCAGCAACCCGTTGGAAGACGAAGCCTGGTTGCTGGCGAACACGCTCCAGCCTGAGCACATCATGCAGGTATCCAAGGCCTCCGAGCGCTTACAGAAGTCGGCAGGTTTATGCCTGATCCGCCGTGGCTCGGAACTGTCCACCGAAGAACAATCCGCTGATTTCCACATCACCAGCATGGCGGATCTGGTGGCCCAGCATCAGCTATCTTTGCGACGTTGAATTTGCTAAAACCACTGTCACTGAACGGCAATAATGGGGTACCCGATGGAAGGTTTAATCAAACTAGACCGAATTGATATCAGTATCCTCGTCGAACTTCAGAAGGACGGTCGAATGACCAACGTCAGCCTTGCCGATGCCGTGGGGCTGTCTTCCAGCCCATGCCTGCAGCGGGTCAAGCGCCTTGAGTCGGCCGGTTACATTTCCGGGTACAGAGCGCATCTGAACCTGGCCAAGATCACCGATTCGGTGACAGTGTTCACCGAGATCACCCTTAGCGACCATAAACGCGAAGACTTCGCCAAGTTTGAATCCAACATTCGACTGGTGGATGAAGTACTCGAGTGCCATTTGATCAGTGGGGGCTACGATTACCTGGTGCGTTTCATGACGTGCAGCATCCAGCATTATCAAGAAGTGATCGAAGGGCTGCTGGACAAGAACATCGGTATTTCCAAATACTTCAGCTACATCGTCATCAAATCCCCGGTGCTCAAGGACGGGGTGCCGTTGCGCAGGCTCTTGCGCCACTGATCTATCGGCTGGTGAAGGAGCTCTGTAGGAGCTGCCGAGT
>NZ_JAOSHO010000525.1 GCF_025917275.1 Pseudomonas agronomica
GTGGGAGCGAGCTTGCTCGCGATGGCATTTTCACTGATCCAACGCCATATCCACCAACCGATACAACTCCTCGACCTCCAGCGGCGCCGTGGCGAAGAGGATGCGAAACACTGTCGGTGCGACGATCACGTTCACCAACCGCTCGATCCCGGGATTCGGCTCATCGGGATAACGGTCCAGGATGATCTGCAACTGGCCGCTGATAATGCCCACGCAATACCCCGGTGTGGCGCAGGCCTGGATGTCGCGCATCATGTTGCGGCCGGGCTCGGAAGTCATTTCGTCCAGGTATTGCTCGGCCCAGGCGCGCAGGTCGCCGCGCAGGCTGCCGGTGTTGGCTGGTTCGCCGTCAGGGCGCATGCGCTCGATGGCAACGTCGGCCAGCAGCGCCGGCAGATCGCCCCAGCGCCGATAAATGGTGGACGGCGTCACCCCCGCGCGTGCAGCGATCTGCGGCACGGTGAGGGTGGCGCGATCCTGCTCCTGGAGCAGGGCGCGCACCGCCGAATGAATCGACTCTTGGACCCGGGCGCTTCTGCCGCCGGGGCGTAAACCTTCTTTGATAGCCATGTGTCGGACCTTAACACAAAGAATTTGCTTTAAGCACACACCGGTAGCACACTCGGCAAAAGCAAAAAATTAGCTTTTAAGAATGTCCTTGTGGAGCGTGCCCATGTCTCGTCCAGCTTCGACCCGCGTCAGCCTGATATTTCTGGCGATCACCTTGCTCGGTTTTCTGGCGGCGTCCAGCGCGCCGACGCCGTTGTACCACCTCTACCAAGAGCACATGCAGTTCTCCCCGGCGATCCTGACACTGATTTTCGGCGTGTACGCGTTCAGTCTGTTGGCGGCACTGCTGGTCGTCGGCTCGTTGTCTGACTATCTCGGTCGCAGACCGGTAATCTTCGCGGCGCTGCTGCTCAACATGCTGGCGATGCTGCTGTTTATCAATGCCGAGAGTGTCGCCTGGTTGATCGGCGCCCGGTTGATCCAAGGCTTCGCCACCGGCATGGCCACCAGTGTCTTGGGCGCCGCGCTGCTGGATTTCGATCGCCAGCAAGGCCCGCTGATCACCAGCGTGGCGCCGCTGCTGGGCATGGCGTGTGGCGCGATGGGGTGTGGCTTGTTGGCAGAATTCGCACCAATGCCGTTGCAACTGACCTACTGGATTCTTTTGGCGTTGTTCGCCCTCCAGGCCATTTATCTCTGGCGCCTGGCGGAAAGTGTCAGCCCACAACCCGGAGCCTGGCGATCGCTGCGCCCGACCTTACATGTGCCGGTCCAGGCGCGGCGCGCGTTGTGGCTGATATTGCCCTTGGACTTGGCGGCCTGGGCGGTCGGTGGATTCTATCTGTCCCTGGCGCCGTCTTTGGTTCGGGCCGCGACCGGGTCGACGTCGAACCTGATCGGCGGTGCGCTGGTGGCCGTGTTGACGCTCACGGGGGCGTTGTCGATCTATGCCCTGCGTAACCGCGCGGCGGACATGATGCTGCGGCTTGGCGCAAGCCTGCTGGTACTTGGCCTGGCCCTGGTGCTGATCGCCGTGCACACGGCCAGCCTGCCCTTGTTCTTCATCGGCACGCTGATTACCGGCAGCGGTTTCGGTTCGGGATTCCTCGGCGCGCTGCGCAGCATCATGCCGCTGGCCTTGCCCCACGAACGGGCGGGGTTGATGTCGGCGTTCTATGTGCTCAGTTACTTGGCTTTCAGCTTGCCATCGTTGCTGGCGGGAAACCTGACCCGTATCTACGGGTTGATTCCGACCACCAATGGTTTCGGTGCAGTGCTGATCTTAATGGCCGTCGGCGCGCTGGCAGGCTTGCTGCGCCAAACTGCCAAACCGTTGGCTGACGGGCTTCGTTCTTGATCGTATATTTGTAAAACAGATTAGATATAGAGAAATTACCCGTTATATAGATATTCTTTCAGGTTCTAGCATGGCGTCACCTTATCCGAGGAGAGAAGTGACCATGACGTGCCGTGCTGAAAGATATCGCCTGCGCCCCCTGAGCCATCTGCCGAGTCCGCTGGAAGTCGTTCGGCAATTCACCCCGAATTGGTTCGCCGCCACCATGGGCACCGGTGTGCTGGCGCTGGCCTTGGCGCAGTTGCCCGAGGCGACCCCGGGCTTGCATCGGGTGGCTGAAGGGCTGTGGTTGCTCAACATTTTGCTGTTCATTGTGTTTGCCGGGCTCTACACCGCTCGCTGGGTGCTCTTCTTTGATGAGGCCCGGCGGATCTTCGGACACTCAACCGTGTCGATGTTTTTCGGCACGATTCCGATGGGGCTGGCAACCATCATCAACGGTTTCCTGCTGTTCGGCGTCCCGCGCTGGGGGGAGGGCGTGCTGTCGCTGATCGAGGTGTTGTGGTGGATCGACGTGGCGATTTCATTGGCCTGTGGCGTGTTGATTCCGTACCTGATGTTTACCCGCCAGGAACACCGCATCGACCAGATGACCGCCGTGTGGCTGTTGCCCGTGGTGGCCGCAGAGGTCGCCGCCGCCAGCGGTGGGCTGCTGGCGCCGCACCTTGTGAACGCCCATTCGCAACTGGTGATATTGGTTATCAGCTACATACTCTGGGCATTTTCCCTACCGGTGGCATTCAGCATTCTGACGATCCTGCTGTTGCGCATGGCCCTGCATAAACTGCCTCACGAAAACATGGCCGCTTCGAGCTGGCTGGCCCTTGGCCCGGTCGGTACCGGCGCCCTGGGCATGTTGTTGCTGGGCGGTGATGCGCCGATGATTTTCGCCGCCAATGGCCTGCCGGGCGTGGGCGAGGTCGCGTCAGGCCTGGGATTGGTCGCCGGCATCACCCTGTGGGGCTTCGGTTTCTGGTGGATGTTGATGGCGCTGTTGATCACCGCGCGCTATTTGCGTGAAGGCATCCCGTTCAACCTTGGTTGGTGGGGCTTCACCTTTCCCTTGGGCGTGTACGCGCTGACGACCCTGAAGCTGGCGAGTCTGCTGGGCCTGGCGTTTTTCAGTGTGTTCGGCTGTGGGCTGGTGGCGCTGCTGGTGGTGATGTGGCTGATCGTTGGCTGGCGCACGCTGGTCGGCGCCTGGCATGGTGAGTTGTTTGTGTCGCCCTGCATTGCGGCGCTGGCGAAATAATCGGCAAAGACAGGTAATGTGTGGCCTGGATCGAAAAAGCGTCATTCCAATAAGCGTCCACGCCACTCAGGAACATGGAAGATGAGTCACCCTTCGCAGTTCAATTTGCTTCGCACGCGGCGCTTCCTGCCGTTCTTCATTACGCAGTCCCTTGGCGCGTTCAACGACAACATTTTCAAGCAGTCGCTGATTCTCGCCATCCTCTACAAACTG
>NZ_JAOSHO010000526.1 GCF_025917275.1 Pseudomonas agronomica
GGCCCCTTTTTTGGTGGGCGCTTCGCACCCAAGCGGGAGCAAGCTCCCTCGCCACAGGGGTACGCTGCTGTTATCGCGGGCGATGCATCTTGAACAACGCCTCCGGTCCCAGCTGGAAATAATCCGCCGGCCCGCCGCCACGCAAGATCGGCTCGGCGGCGGCGGTGTCGTACACCCCATCCTTCAACAGCCATTTGGCGATGTGCACGGCGACGACTTCGCCGAGGATCAGCCAGCTTGGCACCAATTCCTTGTCCGCCCGTTGCAATTGAATGATCTGGGTGACCTTGCACTCGAAGGACACCGGGCTCTCGGCCACGCGCGGCACCTGGATCACCCGCGACGCCGCGGGCGTCAGGCCCGCCAGCTCGAATTCGTTGACCTCTGGCGCGACCATCGCGCAGCTCTGGTTCATCTGCTCGGCCAACGGGCGCGTGGCCAGGTTCCAGGCGAATTCGCCGGTCTGTTCGATGTTGTTGAGGCTGTCCTTGCGCCCAACGCTGGAGAAACCAATGATCGGCGGAACGTAATTGAAGGCGTTGAAGAAACTGTAGGGCGCCAGGTTCAGGCGACCGTCGCCATCCTGCGAAGAAATCCAGCCGATGGGCCGTGGGCCGACGATGGCATTGAACGGATCGTGGGGCAGGCCGTGGCCGTGGGCGGGCTCGTAGAAATGGATGTCATCAGGCATGGCGGATCGTTCCGGGAAAGACGTTCATAGGCGGTCAATAGTGCAAGGCCGGGGCTGATATTTCCAGGTTTGGTGATGGACATGGCGTCCGGCTCGCCGAGTGATTGACCTGCCATTTTGGCTTCATGACGTATTTTTCATGTATTGCCGACCAGTTTTTCACCGCCGTAACCCCAGTCTGCGCCGCTCTTGAACCCAAGAGCCGGGCGTCACACACTGGAGCTTTCCCTGCGATGAATAAACTGCCTCAAATAACCCTGGCCTTCTGGGTCATGAAGATCTGCGCGACGACCCTGGGGGAAACCGCAGGGGATTTGCTGTCGATGACCCTGAATGTCGGTTATGCCATCAGTTCGCTGATCCTGATCAGCGTGTTCGTCCTGACGCTGGTTACCCAGTTGATGGCCAAGACCTACAAGCCAATCCTGTACTGGATCGTGATCCTGTCCACGAGCACGGCGGGCACTACGATGTCCGACTTCATGGATCGCACCCTGGAACTGGGGTACGCCACCGGATCGATGATCCTGATCGCGATTTTGCTGGCGATCTTTGCCGCCTGGCGCCTGAGTGGTGATTCCCTCAACGTCACCAAGGTGCAGACTTTTCGTGGCGAAATGTTCTATTGGATGGCGATTCTGTTTTCCAACACCCTGGGGACCGCGTTGGGCGATTACCTGGCGGACGATTCCGGCCTGGGGTTTGCCGGCGGTGCGCTGCTGATCAGCTCGACTATCGCGTTGGTCGTGCTGCTCAAATACTTCACCCGGATTTCGACGGTGGTGTTGTTCTGGATCGCATTCGTGCTGACGCGTCCGCTCGGCGCGACATTGGGGGACCTGATGACCAAGTCCCATGAAAAAGGTGGATTGGATTTCGGCACCGTTGGCTCGTCGGCGGTATTGGCGGGGATTCTGCTGGTCATGATTGCTGGCGCAGCGTATGCACAGCGCCGTTATGGCAAGCAGGGCACTGTTGAATTGACTTGAAACCGAGTCGTCTCCAATCGCGAGCAAGCTCGCTCCCACAAGGTTGGCGTAAATCCCTGTGGGAGCGAGCTTGCTCGCGATGGGGCCATTGCAGTCACCGTTGCAGTCACTGCAGGAACACTGGTCAGTCCGTCACGATCCGCGAATGCTTGCGGGTGTCTTTCATGGTGATGTACACCAGCAGCGACACGGCGATGCACGCCGTCACGTACCAGTAGTAGCCGGTTTCCATGCCGATGCTCTTGAACCACAGCGCGATGTATTCAGCGGTGCCGCCGAAGATCGACACGGTGAGCGCGTAAGGCAGGCCGACGCCCAGGGCGCGGATTTCGGTGGGGAACAGCTCGGCTTTTACCACGGCGTTGATCGAGGTGTAGCCGCTGACGATGATCAGCGCCGCCATGATCAGGAAGAACGCGCCCCACCAGGTCTGGATGGTGTGCAGGGTGGTGAGGATCGGCACGGTGAACAGCGTACCCAGGATGCCGAAGGCAATCAGGATCGGTCGGCGACCGATCTTGTCCGACAGCCCGCCAATCACCGGTTGCAGGCACATGAACAGGAACAGCGTGGCGGCGGAAATGGTGGTGGAGTCGGAGATGCTCATGCCGACGGTGTTCACCAGGTACTTCTGCATGTAGGTGGTGTAGGTGTAGAACGCCAGGGTACCGCCCATGGTCAGGCCGACCACGGTCATCAGTTCCTTGGGATGGCGCATCAAGGTGCGCATGGCGCTTTCCTTGGCCTTTTCCTTCTTGGTGAACGACTCGGTTTCTTCCATGCCACGTCGCAGGTACAGCGCGACAATCGCACACAGCGCGCCGATGGCGAACGGGATGCGCCAGCCCCAGGCGTACAGCTGTTCGGTGGTGAGGAATTGTTGCAGCACGATCAGCACGCCGAGGGCGATGAGCTGGCCGGAGATCAGCGTCACGTACTGGAAGCTGGAGAAGAAACCACGACGTTCCTTCGTGGCCATCTCACTCAGGTAGGTCGCCGAGGTGCCGTATTCGCCACCCACCGACAAACCCTGGAGCAGACGGGCAAACACCAGCAGGATCGGCGCGCCGACGCCGATGGTTTCGTAGCTGGGGCTCAGGGCGATGATCAGCGAGCCGAAGCACATCAGGTATACCGAAGCCATCAACGCGCGTTTGCGGCCGGCGCGGTCGGCGTACAAGCCCATCAACCACCCGCCGATCGGGCGCATCAGGAAGCCCACGGCGAAGATCGCGGCGGTATTGAGCAATTGGGCGGTGGTGTCGCCCTTGGGGAAGAAGACTTTGGCGAAGTACAACGAGAACGCGGCGTAGACGTACCAGTCATACCATTCGACCATGTTGCCGACCGAGCCGCTGAAGATCGACTTGATCCGGCTGGCGGTGGTTCTTTCGCGGGCGGGCACGGCAGCCGACCCGATGGGCAGGGCGTTGGAGTTATCCATTGAAGGATCCTTCGTTTAATTGTTTTTGTGGAGCGCGTGGGAACGCAGCCTGCCAGGGCCATAGCAGGAGCTGTGCCAGGTGGCGGAGGGCCGGTCTAGAGCGGGCTGCTGTGTTGCGTCGGCGGAAATCCGCTCATTATGGCCAGGGGGATGGGCGGGAATCCGCTTATGCCAGGAAAGGTTTGCCGTCTGCACCGGCCTCA
>NZ_JAOSHO010000527.1 GCF_025917275.1 Pseudomonas agronomica
GGGAGCAAGCTCCCTCGCCACAAAAGCTCGCTGTTGACATGCAGTCAGTGGGTACGTGCGACCGCAAACTCGCTCAGTTCCACCAGCGCATCGCGATATTCGCTGGCCGGCAGCACATCGAGGCATTTGATCGCGCGGGCGACGTAATCCCGGGCCAGTGTCGCGGTGTATTCCAGCGAGCCGGAGGCTTCGACCGCGGCACGGATACGCTCCAGGTCTTCGATCCCGCCTTTCTGGATCGCCTGGCGCACCAGCGCTGCTTGTTCCGGCGTGCCTTCGCGCATGGTGTAGATCAGCGGTAGGGTCGGCTTGCCTTCGGCCAGGTCGTCACCGACATTCTTGCCCAGGGTTTCGGCATCGCCCTTGTAGTCCAGCAGGTCGTCCACCAGTTGGAACGCCACGCCCAGGTGATCGCCAAAGGTGCGCAGGGCTTCGCTCTGCTCGGCGGTGGCGCCGGCCAGGGCCGCGGCGCTGTGGGTCGAGGCTTCGAAAAGCATGGCGGTCTTGCCGCGGATGACTTCCATGTAGGTTTCTTCGGTGGTGCTGGCGTCGCGTACCTTGGACAGCTGCAGCACTTCGCCTTCGGCGATGATGCGCGTGGCCTGGGACAGGATCTTCATCACCGGCATCGAGCCCAGCTCGACCATCATTTCGAACGAGCGCGAGTACAGGAAATCGCCCACCAGCACGCTTGGGGCGTTGCCCCACATGGCGTTGGCGGTCGAGCGGCCACGGCGCATGCCGGACATGTCGACGACGTCGTCATGCAGCAGTGTCGCGGTGTGCAGGAACTCGATGGTGGCGGCCAGCAGGCGCATGTCGTCGCCTTCGCGACCCAAGGCCTTGCCACACAACAGCACCAATAAAGGACGCAGGCGCTTGCCGCCAGCCGAGGTGATGTAGTCGCCGATTTTCGATACCAGCGGCACTCGGGAAGTCAGCTGCTTCTTGATGATACCGTCGACGGCACTAAAATCGTCCGCCACTGCGCGGTAGAAAGCTTGGGGTTGCATCAGCGACAGGCGCTCCAGAAGGGTTGCGCGGCATGCTAGGACCCACGTCCGCAGGTGTCAAGGCGCGATGGACGGCTACTTGCAAGGCTCGGTTGCCTTGCGTACAATCGCGCACCCTGAACTTCCTGGGCAGCACCTGCCTTACGCAATTGCATCCGGGCCTTCCAGCCCATGCAGCCATGCCAGCCAATACCTCTTCTTATAAAGCGCTGGGTGAGCAGGATTATCGGAGAAATACCATGTCGTACGCAGTAATTGTTACTGGTGGCAAGCAATACAAGGTCGCCCCAGGTGAATACCTGAAGATCGAAAAACTGGAAATCGCTACCGGCGAATCCGTGACTTTTGATCGCGTTCTGTTGGTCGCCAATGGCGATGACGTGAATATCGGCGCTCCAGTCGTTGCTGGCGCTACCGTTGTGGCTGAAGTGATCTCCCAAGGTCGTCACGATAAAGTCCGCATCATCAAGTTCCGTCGCCGTAAGCACCACATGAAGCGTATGGGCCACCGCCAGTGGTACACCGAGATCAAAATCACCGGTATTCAGGCTTAATTTCAGCCTAATTCCTCACTAGGAGAATTGAACTCATGGCACACAAAAAAGCTGGTGGTAGTACCCGTAACGGTCGCGACTCAGAAGCCAAACGCCTTGGCGTGAAGATGTATGGCGGCCAGGCTATCAAAGCGGGCAACATCATCGTGCGTCAGCGCGGCACCCAATTCCACGCTGGCTACGGCGTTGGCATGGGTAAGGATCACACCCTCTTCGCTAAAGTCGAAGGCGTGATCAAGTTCGAAGTAAAAGGCGCCTTCGGTCGTCGTTACGTAAGCGTTATCGCAGCTTAATTGCGAGACCGCTGGAAAAGCCCTGTCTTGCGACGGGGCTTTTTCGTTTGTGGGGTGAGTCTCTTGCAAAACTGTTTGTATGGGCTGTCGGCGCTGCGGTTGGGGCGTGTTTTGAGGTCGCTGCGCTCATTTTTGCAAGAGTCTTATGTCTTGTTTTTTTCGGCTCGTCCGTACGGCGAGAGGCGTGTGTCATGAAGTTTGTTGATGAAGTATCGATTCGAGTAAAGGCTGGCGACGGCGGTAATGGCTGCATGAGTTTCCGTCGGGAAAAATTCATTGAAAACGGTGGTCCGAACGGTGGTGACGGCGGCGACGGCGGCTCGATCTACATGCTTGCCGACGAAAACCTCAACACCCTGGTGGACTACCGTTACACCCGGCACTTCGATGCCGAGCGTGGCTCCAACGGTGGCAGCACCGACTGCACCGGCAAGAAGGGCGAAGACCTGATCCTGCGCGTGCCGGTCGGCACCACGGTGATCGACTCCGCCACCCAGGAAGTCATCGGCGACCTGACCAAGGCCGGCCAGCGTCTGCTGGTCGCCCATGGCGGTTGGCACGGCCTGGGCAACACCCGTTTCAAATCCAGCACCAACCGTGCGCCGCGCCAGACCACGCCGGGCAAGCCCGGCGAGCAGCGCGACCTGAAGCTGGAAATGAAGGTGTTGGCCGACGTGGGCCTGCTGGGCCTGCCGAACGCGGGCAAAAGTACCTTCATTCGCTCGGTGTCGGCGGCCAAGCCGAAAGTTGCGGACTACCCGTTCACCACCCTGGTGCCAAACCTGGGCGTGGTCAGTGTCGACCGTTGGAAGAGCTTCGTGATCGCCGACATTCCGGGCTTGATCGAAGGGGCTTCCGAGGGCGCAGGCCTGGGGATTCGCTTCCTCAAGCACTTGTCCCGTACCCGCCTGTTGCTGCACCTCGTCGACATGGCGCCGCTGGATGAAACCAGTGCCGCCGATGCCGCCGAAGTCATCGTCAACGAACTGACCAAGTTCAGCCCGGCCCTGGCCGAGCGCGACCGTTGGCTGGTGCTGAACAAGTGCGACCAGATCCTCGAAGAAGAGCACGAGGAGCGGGTCAAGGAAATCGTCGATCGCCTGGAGTGGGAAGGCCCGGTCTACGTGATCTCGGCCATCGCCAAGGAAAATACCGAGCGCCTCTGCCACGACATCATGCGTTACCTGGAAGATCGTGCTGATCGCCTGGCCAATGACCCGGCCTACAAGGAAGAGCTGGCCGAGCTCGACCAGCGCATCGAAGACGAGGCCCGTGCCCAGTTGCAGGCACTGGACGACCAGCGTGCGTTGCGCCGTAGTGGCGTCAAGTCGGTCCATGACATCGGTGATGACGATTGGGACGAGGAAGATGTGGATGACGAGGACGGTCCGGAAATCATCTACGTTCGCGACTGATGCTGCTCAGTTGAAACCAAGGCCTGTGGGAGCGAGCTTGCTCGC
>NZ_JAOSHO010000528.1 GCF_025917275.1 Pseudomonas agronomica
GCTTTTAGCGCTTTTCCCACACTTCAAAGCTATAGGCCGGCTTGTCCCCTTCGGCCGGATTCGGCTGGTTCGACACCAGCGTCCACTGGCTCGAATCGAACGCCGGGAACCACGCATCCCCTTCAGGGCTCAGCGCCACGCGGGTCAGGTACAGCCGATCCGCCTGGTCCAGTGCCTGTGCATAGAGCTGGGCCCCACCGATCAGCATCAGCTCATCCACACCCTGCTCTAACGCCCAGGCTTCGGCCCGCTCAACGGCAGCCTCAAGCGTGGAATAAACTTCCGCGCCTTCCAAAACCAGGCCGGACTGGCGGCTCACCACGATGTTCAAGCGTCCCGGCAACGGTCGACCCAGGGAATCCCAGGTCTTGCGCCCCATGATGATGGGCTTGCCCAAGGTGGTGGCCTTGAAGTATTTGAAATCCCCCGGCAAGTGCCAGGGCATGCTGTTGTCGATGCCGATCACGCGGTTTTCACCGAGGGCTGCGATCAAGCTTAAGGGAAGTGTTTTTTTCATGTCGGCGAGAATACCAGAGGCCCGGACCGGCGCCACAGCGGTTATGCTCTTTGCTCATTCGCGTAACGGAAGCCCCCGTGACAGAACTGCAGAACCTCTGGTTGACCGAGACGATACGCCTGCGTGAAGAACATGCCGGCCCGCTCGAGGACCAGGAAGCCAATCGCCTGGCCCGCGCGGCGGGAGGCGACTTATCCACCCGCATCCGCCACCGTTCCCGCTGGCTGGCCGACCGCGATGGCCTTACCCAAGCCCTGGGTCACTGGCTTCAAGGGGCACGACTGGCACTGATCGCACTGGCCCTGATCGCCCTCGTCAGCGGCGCCGGCCTGGGGTTTGCCGCCCTCGGCGATGGGCGTGCGCCGGTCAATGTCTTCTGGGCCTTGGGCAGTCTGTTGGGGTTGAACCTGCTC
Organism: Pseudomonas agronomica; assembly: GCF_025917275.1. Lineage (GTDB taxonomy): Bacteria > Pseudomonadota > Gammaproteobacteria > Pseudomonadales > Pseudomonadaceae > Aquipseudomonas > Aquipseudomonas agronomica. The sequence continues at coordinate 931 of NZ_JAOSHO010000528.1, forward strand.
CTGCTCATCGGCTGGGCCCTGGGCCTGATATTCGCCGGGGAGCAAGGCGCCACGCTGGGACGCCTTTGGCTGTGGCTCAGCGAAAAACTGGCCCGCGACGCCAAGGCCGCCCAACTGGCGCCAGCCTTGCTGCTGCTGTTGCAACGGCACCGGCTCAACCGCTGGGTACTCGGCGCGCTGGTCAACGGTTTATGGCTACTGGCGATGCTCAGTGCGCTGGTCATCGTATTGATGCTGATGGCGACCCGGCGCTATGGCTTCGTGTGGGAAACCACCATCCTCGGCGGCGAGACCTTTGTCGCCATGACCCAGGCCCTCGGCGCGCTGCCGGCCCTGCTGGGCTTCAGCGTGCCGAGCGTCGAGATGATTCGCGCCAGCGGCGACGCCGCGCTGAATATCGAAAGCGCCCGCCAGGCCTGGGCCGGCTGGTTGGTCGGCGTCCTGTTGATCTACGGCGTGCTGCCGCGCCTATGCCTGGCGCTGCTGTGCCTGTGGCGTTGGCGTCGTGGCCGCGCCAGCCTTCGCCTGGACTTGAACCTGCCTGGCTACGCGCAGTTGCGCGAGCGGTTGATGCCCAGCAGCGAGCGCCTGGGAGTCAACGATGCCGCGCCCGCGCAGCTTCATCCAATCGAAAGCGCTGTGGGCGCAATGGAAAGCGACGGCGCGTTGCTGGTGGCGATCGAGCTGGACGAACGGCCCTGGCCGCCGAAGCTGCCCGACTCCGTTAAAAACGCCGGCATTCTCGACAGCCGCGAGTCTCGCCACAAGCTCTTGGAACAACTGTCGCGCTTTCCTCCGGCGCGCCTGGCGATTGCCTGTGATCCACGGCGCTCGCCAGACCGCGGCAGCCTCGCGTTGATTGCCGAACTGGCCCGCAGCGCCAGCGCCACCCGCGTCTGGCTGCTGCAGGCGCCGCCCGGCGAAGCCCTGGACGGCGAGCGCCTGGGCGACTGGCACAACGCGCTGCGACAACTGCAATTGCCGTTCGCCGACTGCGCGCCGTTGAACTGGCTGGAGACGGGCCATGACTGAACCCACCAAGCCGTTGAAGCTCGCGGTGGTCGGCCACACCAATGTCGGCAAGACCTCCTTGCTGCGGACCTTGACCCGCGATGTCGGCTTCGGCGAGGTCTCCTACCGCCCGAGCACCACCCGTCATGTCGAAGGCGCCCGCCTGTCGGTGGATGGCCTGGCGCTGCTGGAACTGTACGACACGCCGGGGCTGGAAGACGCCATCGCCCTGCTCGATTACCTCGAACGTCTCGAACGTCCCGGTGAGCGCCTGGACGGCCCGGCGCGCCTGGCGCGCTTCCTTGACGGCAGCGAAGCTCGGCAACGTTTCGAGCAGGAAGCCAAGGTCCTGCGGCAATTACTCGCCAGCGATGCCGGACTGTACGTCATCGATGCCCGCGAGCCCGTGCTGGCCAAATACCGTGATGAACTGGAAGCCCTCGCCAGTTGCGGCAAACCATTGCTGCCGGTGCTCAACTTCGTCAGCAGCGCCCAGCATCGCGAGCCTGACTGGCGCGAAGCCCTGGCACGATTGGGACTGCATGCGCTGGTGCGCTTTGACAGCGTCGCTCCGCCCGAAGACGGCGAACGGCGCCTGTATGAGAGCCTAGCGTTGTTGCTCGAAAGCGCTCGCGAACAGCTGGAGCGCTTGATCGTCGACCAACAGGCCCAGCGCCTGGCGCGCCAGCAGAGCGCGAAGCGCCTGATCGCCGAATTGCTGATCGATTGCGCCGCCTGCCGACGCAGCGTGGTCAACGACGCCGAACAGGAACACCAGGCCATCAGCGAATTGCGCAACGCCGTGCGCCAACGCGAGCAGCGCTGCGTCGAAGCCCTGCTCAAGCTTTACGCATTCCGCCCCGAGGACGCCGCAACCAGCGATTTACCGCTGCTGGATGGCCGCTGGGGCGACGACCTGTTCAATCCCGATACCCTCAAGCAACTCGGCGTACGCGTCGGCGGCGGGATCGCGGCTGGCGCGGCGGCCGGCGCCGGCGTGGATCTGCTGGTGGGCGGGCTGACCCTTGGCGCCGCCGCCCTGGCCGGGGCGATTGCCGGCGGTGCGCTGCAAACGGCCCGCAGCTATGGCAATCGGTTGATGGGCAAGCTCAAGGGCCAGCGGGAACTGACCGTGGACGACAATGTGCTGCGCCTCCTGGCCCTGCGCCAACGGCAGTTGTTGCAGGCGATCAACCAGCGCGGCCACGCGGCGATGGACAGCATCCGCATCGCCACGCCCCAGGACAAGACCTGGCGCGAGGGCAAGCTGCCCGAGGCGCTGGGCAAGGCGCGAGCGTATCCACAGTGGTCGTCGCTCAATGCCAACCCGCGATTGAGCCAGGCCGAGCGCCAGGAACAGATCGAGCAGTTGGCGGA
>NZ_JAOSHO010000529.1 GCF_025917275.1 Pseudomonas agronomica
GGGGATAAATCCCCTCGCCACAAGGTCGATCACCAGACTTTTCTAGGTCACACCCCCCAGCGCGGTATGTGATGACTGCCCATGGAGATGCACACGTTCTTGATCTCGGCGAACACCTCGAAGCTGTACTGGCCGCCTTCACGGCCCGTGCCGGAGCCTTTCACCCCGCCGAACGGCTGGCGCAGGTCGCGCACGTTCTGGCTGTTGATGAACACCATGCCGGCTTCGATGCCATGGGCCAGGCGATGCGCCTTGCCGATGTCCTGGGTCCAGATGTAGGACGCCAATCCGTATTCGGTGTCGTTGGCCAGTTGCAGGGCTTCGGCTTCGTCCTTGAACGGAATCAGGCACACCACCGGACCGAAGATTTCTTCCTGGGCGATGCGCATCCGGTTGTTCACATCGGCGAACACGGTTGGCTGGATAAACTGGCCTTTGCTCAGGTGCGCCGGCAAGTTGGCCGGACGCTCCAGGCCACCGGCGAGGAGGGTGGCGCCTTCTTCGAGACCGATCCTGATGTAGCCGGTGACCTTGTCGTAGTGGGCCTGGGTGATCATCGAGCCGACCTGGGTCTTCGGATCTTGCGGGTCGCCGACAATCAGGCGTTTGGCGCGTGCGGCGAATTCGGCGACGAACTGCGGGTAGACGCTTTCCTGGATGAAGATCCGGCTGCCAGCGGTGCAGCGTTCGCCGTTGAGCGAGAAAATCGTGAACAGTGCAGCGTCAAGGGCGCGCTCCAGATCGGCGTCCTCGAAGATCAGCACCGGCGATTTGCCGCCCAGTTCCATGGAGTACTTCTTCAGGCCGGCGGTCTGCATGATCTTCTTGCCGGTGGCGGTGCCGCCGGTGAAGGAAATCGCGCGAACATCGGGGTGGCGCACCAACGCATCACCCGCCGTGGCGCCGTAGCCCTGGATCACGTTCAACACGCCGTTGGGGATGCCGGCTTCGACGGCCAGGCGCCCCAGTTCGTTGGCGGTCAGTGGCGACAGTTCGGACATCTTCAGCACGGCGGTATTGCCCAGCGCCAGGCACGGCGCGGTCTTCCAGGTCGCTGTCATGAACGGCACGTTCCACGGCGATACCAGTGCGCAGACACCCACGGGTTGGTACAGCGTGTAATTGAGCATCTGGTCATCGACCGGGTAGCTGTGCCCGTCCATGCGCGTGCAGACCTCGGCGAAGAAATCGAAGTTGTGCGAGGCGCGTGGAATCAATACGTTTTTGGTCTGGTGAATCGGCAGGCCGGTGTCGAGGGTCTCCAGCTCGGCCAGGCGCGGCACGTTCTGTTCGATCAGCTCACCAAGCTTGCGCATCAGGCGCGCACGTTCTTTCGCCGGTGTGCCGGCCCACTTCGGAAAGGCCTCCTTGGCCGCCGTCACGGCTTGCGCCACTTCTTCCGCGCCGCCGCTGGCGACCTCTCCGATGGCGTCGCCGGTGGCCGGGTTGTAGTTGACGAACACGTCTTTGCTTTCGACCTCTCGGCCGTTGATCCAGTGTTTGATCATGCTGCTCAAGCCTCTTTACGGGCGCTGAAGAACGCCGCTTCGCTGACAATTCGATTGACCAGGCGGCCCACGCCTTCGACTTCCACCACCACTTCATCGCCGGGCACCACATCGGCCAGGCCCTCGGGCGTGCCGGTGGCGATCATGTCGCCGGGCTGCAACGTCATGAAGCTGGACAGGTATTCGATCAGGTAGGGGATGTCGAAAATCATGTCCTTGGTGCTGCCTTCCTGGCGCAGTTCGCCGTTGATCCAGGTGCGCAGCGTCAGGTTGCCGGGATCCGGCACGTCGGCGACGTCGACGATCCATGGGCCGACCGGTGTGGTGGCGTCGCGGTTTTTCACGCGCAGGTTGGGGCGGTAGTAGTTTTCCAGGTAGTCACGGATGGCGTAGTCGTTGCACACCGTGTAGCCGGCGAGGTAATCCAGGGCGTCTTCGCGCTTGACGTTGCGTGCCGGCTTGCCGATCACCGCCACCAGTTCGCACTCGTAGTGCATGTAGGCGACGTTATCCGGGCGCCAGGTCACCTGGTTGTGGCCGGTGTAGGTCCCGGGGGATTTGATGAAGGCCAGGGGTTCGGTCGGTGGCTTGAACGCCAGTTCGGCGGCGTGGTCGGCGTAGTTCAGGCCCAAGGCAAACATGCTGCCGGTGGCCGGTGGCAGCCACTGCACCTGGTCCTCGGCCAACAGCCGACCATCGATCAGGCGCACAGCGTTGTGGTCTTCGACATGGGCGAGGTGGATTTCGCCTTCAAACTGGATACGGGCGTGTTTCATGGGAGCTCCTGTTACTCGGCCACGACGTGATTGGCGAGGCGGCCCAGACCGCTGATTTCAACTTCCACAGTGTCGCCCGGCTGCACATCGACACGGCCTTCCGGGGTGCCGGTGATCAGCACATCGCCGGCGTGCAGCGTCATGAACTCGCTGATCTCGGCGATCAGCAAAGGAATGGTGCGCACGAAGTTGGCGGTGGTGTTCTGCTGGCGAACCTGGCCGTTGACGTACAACGTGATCGCCAGGCTGTGCGGGTCCTGGAGCTGTGCCGTGGGGACCAACTCAGGCCCGATGGCACAAAAACCGTCGCGGCATTTGGCTTTGACGGCAGGGCGGTAGTAGCTGTCTTCCGGCAGGCTGAATTCATTGACGATGGTGTAGCCGGCCACGTAGTCGAGTGCTTCGGCCGCGCTCACACGGCTGGCGCTTTTCCCCATCACTACTCCCAGCGCCGGCCCCGCTTGCAGGCGTTCGCCCTGGCCCGGATGCACCACCTCGGCGCCGTGTTGGTTGCGCGTGTTGGGCGTCTTGATGAACAGCACCGGTTTGACGGGCGGTTTCTGATACGGCGGCTGTTCGAATTCGGCGAGGCGCTGCTTCAACAAACCCTGGAAGTTCAACGCGACCCCGAAAAGGGTGCCGGTCGCAACATCATGCAAGGCACGGCTCATGCTTTCTCCTGGCAGAGCCATGGGACGGCTCCGAATTTCGTTAATGTGTTAACAGTTATAATTAAGATGTTAACTATCGTCAAGCATGGCAAACTTTCTTCGCGGTGGTTGCGCAGCGCGATCCGGTGCAGGATGAGCACCACGGCAATCACAACAAAAATGAGTAGCGTGCGATGACTGACCGTCAACCCATTCCGAACATCAACATTGGCCAGGTGTACGACCAGCGCTACAGCGACGCGCAGGTCCACTACGACCGGTTGGCCAACCTGGCGGGTTTTTTCGGGCGCAACATGCCCGTTCACCGACATGACCGGTTTTTCCAGGTGCATTACGTGAAAAGCGGCACGGTG
>NZ_JAOSHO010000053.1 GCF_025917275.1 Pseudomonas agronomica
CCAGGCGGATCGACACCTGGTCAGGCCACACCCGCCGGACTTCGGCATGGGCGATCCAGGGCATCTGCTCCAGCTCCGTGCGCATGCCCGCCAGGTCGATGGTGAAGAAGCTCGACGCGACGAACGGGGCGATCCGCTGCTGCACCGCCTGCTGGCTGATGTAGCTCAGGTCGCCCTGGACGTTGATCCGGGCGATCGGCCGGTCGGCGTAAGGCAGCAGCCGCTGTGCGCCTTCGTACGTACCGAACCCCAGCGCCACCAGCAACACCGGCCAGAACAGGCTCTTGAGAAAACCAAAATTGGCTTTCGGCAGGCGCGCCGACATCGGCTCCTTGGCCACCATTCGGCTGGCACCCCGCGGCACCGGCTTGCGGCCGGGTGCGGAGGGCTGATGACGAAGCGATGCGCCTTGCATGGCTTAACCTCTTGGCTCTTGTTCGCCAACACTGGCGGCGAGGATCGACAGCACCAGTTGCTGGAAATCCAGGCCGGCGGCGCGGGCCGCCATCGGCACCAGGCTGTGGTCGGTCATGCCGGGGGCGGTGTTGACTTCCAGGAACCAGAACTGCCCATCGGCGTCCTGCATCACGTCTGCCCGGCCCCAACCGGCAATACCCAGCGCCTCACAGGCCTTGGCCGTGAGGTCCATCAGTTGTTTTTCCTTGGCAGCATCCAGCCCGCAGGGAATGCGGTACTGGGTGTCATTGGCGATGTACTTGGCGTCGTAGTCGTAGAACGTGTGAGGCGTGCCCAGCGCGATCGGGGGCAACACCTGGTCACGCAGGGTGGCGATGGTGAACTCGGGACCGGTGATCCATTGCTCGACCAACACTTGCGAATCGTAGGAACTGGCGTCCTTCCAGGCTGCGGTCAACTCAGGCAGCGAATTCACTTTCGCCATGCCGATACTGGAACCTTCATGGGCCGGTTTGACGATCAAAGGGAAGCCCAGTTCCGTCGCCGCCGAAATACAATCGGCCTCGGACGCCAGCACGGCGTGACGCGGCGTCGGGATGCCGAGACTGTGCCAGACCTGCTTGGTGCGCAGCTTGTCCATCGCCAGGGCCGACGCGAGGATGCCGCTGCCGGTGTAGGGAATGCCCAGGCATTCAAGCAGGCCTTGCATGCTGCCGTCTTCGCCGCCGCGACCGTGGAGAATGATGAAGGCGCGGTCGATCTTTTCGCTTAGCAGGCGCTGCAGAAAGTCATCGCCCACATCGATGCCGAACGCATCGACGCCGGCGCTTTGCAAGGCTTGCAGCACGGCGTTGCCGGACTTGAGGGACACCTCGCGCTCGGCGCTCTTGCCGCCGAACAGCACGGCAACGCGGCCGAAGGCTTTCGGCTCGAGGGTCGAGACCAGGTTGGCGTAGGCAGCAGTCATTTCAGTTTCCCCGCGCTGGAGGCCACGATGGCTCCGGCGAATAACGGACTATTCAACAGTTTCGGGGCCAGGCCACCGATATCGCCGGCACCCTGGCACAGCAGGATGTCGCCGGCGCGCAGCAGCGGCTTGACCAGTGGCGCGAGGTCCACGCCGCGGTCGATGTAGATCGGGTCCAACTGGCCGCGCTGGCGAATGCTGTGGCACAGCTGGCGACTGTCGGCGCCGGGGATCGGCTCTTCGCCGGCCGGATAGACTTCCATCAACAGCAGCACGTTGGCGTCGGCGAGGACCTGGACGAAATCGTCATAGAGGTCGCGGGTGCGGCTGTAGCGATGCGGCTGGTAGACCATCACCAGGCGCCGCTCCGGCCAACCGCCGCGCACGGCCTTGATCACCGCCGCGACTTCGGTCGGGTGGTGACCGTAATCGTCCACCAGCATCACGTTGCCGCCGTCCACCGGCAGTTCGCCATAGACCTGGAAGCGCCGGCCCACGCCCTGGAACCCGGACAGGCCCTGGACGATCGCTTCATCGCTGACGCCTTCGTCGGTGGCGATGCAGATGGTCGCCAGTGCGTTGAGGACGTTGTGATTGCCCGGCATGTTCACCGACACGTCCAGCGGCTCGCGATCAGGACGCAGCACGGTGAAGTAGGTCTGCATGCCCTGCTGGCGCACATTGATTGCGCGAACGTCGGCGTCTTCGCCAAAGCCGTAGGTCACGGTCGGACGCTTGACCAGCGGCAGGATTTCACGCACCACCGGATCGTCCAGGCACACCACCGCCAGACCGTAGAACGGCAGGTTGTGCAGGAACTCGACGAAGGTTTTCTTCAGTTTGTTGAAGTCGCCGTCGTAGGTCGCCATGTGGTCGGCGTCGATGTTGGTCACCACGGCCACCAGCGGTTGCAGGTGCAGGAAACTCGCATCGCTCTCGTCAGCTTCGGCGATGAGGTAGCGGCTGGTGCCCAATTGGGCATTGGTGCCCGCGGCGTTCAGCCGGCCACCGATCACGAACGTCGGGTCCAGGCCACCGGCGGCGAACACCGAGGCGATCAGGCTGGTGGTGGTGGTCTTGCCGTGGGTACCGGCGACGGCGATGCCGTGGCGATAGCGCATCAGCTCGGCCAGCATTTCGGCACGCGGCACCACGGGAATGCGGCGTTCCAGGGCGGTGGCAACTTCCGGGTTGGAGGTGTTCACGGCGCTGGACACTACCAGCACGTCGGCGTTGGCGGCGTTCTCGGCGCGGTGACCAATGAAAATCTGCGCGCCGAAGGACTCCAGGCGTTCGGTGACCGGGGAAGCCTTCAGGTCGGAACCCGAGACCTGATAACCCAGGTTCAGCAACACCTCGGCGATCCCGCACATGCCCACGCCGCCGATCCCGACGAAGTGGATGCGGCGGATACGGCGCATTTCCGGTTGCGGCATGGCTTTGCGATTCTCAACCATGGGCCACCTCCAGGCAGCTATCGACCACTTGGGCGGTGGCATCGGGTTTGGCCAGGCGGCGCGCGGCGCGGGCCATGTCTTCGAGTGTTTGCGGCTGCATCAAGACCTCTGTCAGGCGCGCGGCAAGATCCGCGGCGCCAGTCGTTCTTTGCGGCATCAGGAAGGCAGCGCCTTCACGGGCCAAATAATCGGCGTTGCGGGTCTGGTGATCGTCGATGGCGTGGGGCAAAGGCACCAGCATCGAGGGCAGACCGGCGGCAGCCAGTTCACTGATGGTCAGCGCGCCTGCGCGGCAGATCACCAGGTCGGCCCAGCCATAGGCTTGGGCCATGTCTTTGATGAAAGGCTGCACTTGCGCCTCGACGCCAACGGCGCGGTAGCGCTCGGCGGTCACTTCATCGTGGTTCTTGCCAGCCTGGTGAAACACTTCCGGGCGCAGTTCGACGGCGACCTGCGACAAGGCTTCGGGCAGCAGTTTGTTCAACGGTTCTGCCCCCAGGCTTCCGCCCAGGACCAGCAAACGCGCCTTGCGTCCGGCCAGGGCCGGTCGCGGTGTATCGAGGAACAGCTCGGTGCGCACCGGATTCCCGGTGGTACGCCGGCTGCCCGACAGGGTAAAGGTGTCGGGAAAGGCTTCACAGACCCGGGCGGCCAACGGCACCAGTAACCGATTGGCGGTACCGGCCACGGCATTCTGCTCGTGGACGATCACTGGCACGCCGGCCAGTTTTGCCGCAACGCCACCCGGACCGGTCACATAACCACCGAAGCCGACCACACATACAGGCCGCAGCCGGCGAATGATCGCCCGCGCTTGCCAGACCGACTTGAGCAGCATCAACGGTGCCTTGAGCAGCGACAGCTTGCCCTTGCCTCGCAAACCGCTGGCATTGATCCGGTGCAGCTCCAGGCCAGCGGCCGGCACCAATTCATTCTCGATGCCCCGGGGCGTGCCCAGCCAGTGCACGGTATAACCGCGCGCCTGGAATTCCCGGGCACAGGCCAGCGCCGGGAACACATGCCCGCCCGTACCGCCGGCCATGATCAGCACGTTAGCGCCCATGAGTCGGCTCCTCGGCGAAGTCGCTCTCCTGGAACTCCATCTCTTCGCTGCCCAGGTGGGTGCGGCTCTCCCATTCGATGCGCAGCAACAGGCCGAGACAGGCACAGCAGATCACCAGGGAGCTGCCGCCGTAACTGAGGAACGGCAACGTCAGGCCCTTGGTCGGCAAGAGGCCGACATTCACGCCGATATTGATCAGGAACTGGCCGATCCACAGGAAAGACAGGCCATACGCCACATAGGCGGCAAAGAACTGCTTGGCCTTCTCGGCCCACAAGCCGATGTACATGCCGCGTACGCAAACGAATACGAACAGGGCGACGGTGCACAGGGAACCCACCACGCCCAGCTCTTCGGCCAAAACCGAGAATACGAAGTCGGTGTGGGCTTCCGGCAGGTAGAACTGCTTCTGCACGCTGTTGCCCAGGCCTACGCCCAGCCACTCGCCGCGACCGAAGGCGATCAGCGCCTGAGTCAATTGATAGCCGGAACCGAACTGGTCGGCCCACGGATCGGTAAAGGTGATCAGGCGCGCCATCCGATACGGTTGCGCCTGCACCAGCACGGTCACCGCCGCCACCGCCAGCGCCACCATCAGGATGAAGCGGAACAGCCCCACCCCACCGAGGAACAGCATGGCCGCCGCCGCGCCCATCATCACCACCGTGGCGCCGAAGTCCGGCTCCATCAGCAGCAGGCCCGCCATCGGCAACAGCACAATGAACGGCTTGAAGAAGCCCATCCAGCTCTCGCGCACTTCCTTCTGGCGACGCACCAGGTAACCGGCCAGGAAAATCACCACGAAGACCTTGGCGATTTCCGAAGGCTGGACGTTGAAGAAACTGAAGCCGATCCAGCGCATCGAGCCGTTGACCTCACGGCCAATGCCCGGCACCAGCACCATGACCAACAGGCCGAAGGCACCGAGCAGCATCATCCAGCCCAGGCGCTGCCAGGTGGCGATCGGCACCATCATGGTGACGACGCACGCACCCAGGCCGATCACCAGGTAAACCAGGTGACGGATCATGTGGTAAAGCGTGTTGCCCGACTGCACGGCGGCCACTTCCGACGATGCGGAGGTGATCATCACCAGGCCCAGGCCGAGCAAGGCCAGGCAACCGGCGAGCATCGGGAAATCCAGGTCGATGCCGCGCCCGGTAATCAATGGCGACGGGTACGGCTTGATGATGTTCATCAGGCTCATGCCAAGTCCTCCGCGGCCCGGGCGAACAATCGCCCGCGCTCTTCGTAGTTCTTGAACATGTCGAAACTGGCGCACGCCGGCGACAACAGGACGGCATCGCCGGGTTGTGCAAGGGCACGGCACTGTTGCACGGCTTCGTCCAGCGAAGCGACGCGCACCAGCGGCACCGCATCGCCGAGTACAGCGGCGATCAGCTCGCGGTCGCGGCCCATCAGCACCACGGCACGGCAGTTGGCGGCCACCGGGTCGCGCAGGTCCTTGAAGTCGGCGCCCTTGCCGTCGCCGCCGGCGATCAGCACGAGCTTGCCGTCGATGTCCGCGCCCAGGCCTTCAATGGCAGCCAGCGCGGCACCGACGTTGGTGGCCTTGGAATCGTTGTACCAGGCCACGCCATCAAGATCGCGCACCCACTGGCAGCGATGTTCGAGCCCGGCGAAGTTGCGCAGGGCCGAGAGCATGGCGTCGAACGGCAAGCCGACCGCATGCCCAAGGGCCAGCGCCGCCAGGGCGTTGGCCTGATTGTGAGCGCCACGAACCTTCAGTTCGCGCACCGGCATCAGGTTCTGGAACTCGAAGGCGAGGTATTTTTCGCCATTCTCTTCGCGCAGTCCGAAGCCTTTGAAATCAGGGGCACCGAGGCCGAAGGTCCAGCACGGCAGGCCTTCGCCCATCAGCGGACGGGTCAACGCATCCTGGCGGTTGAACACCACTTGGCGGGCGCCGCGGAAGATCCGATGCTTGGCCAGGTGATAAGCCGGCAGGCCGCTGTAGCGGTCCATGTGGTCTTCGCTGATGTTGAGCACGGTCGCCACTTCGGCGCCGAGATGGTCGGTGGTTTCAAGCTGGAAGCTCGACAGCTCCATGACGTACAACTCGATATCGTCATTGAGCAAGTCCAGCGCCGGCGTGCCCAGGTTGCCGCCCACGGCGACACGCTTGCCGGCAGCAGCAGCCATTTCGCCGACCAGGGTGGTCACGGTGCTCTTCGCGTTGGAGCCAGTGATGGCGATGATCGGTGCCTTGGCGTTGCGCGCAAACAGCTCGATGTCGCCGGACATTTTCACACCACGGGCGGCCGCAGCCTGCAAGGCCGGGGTCGCCAGCGCCAGGCCGGGGCTCACGTAGAGCTCATCGGCGCGGCACAGGAACTCGACGTCCAATTCGCCACAACGCACGTCCACCTGCGGATAGTCACGGCGCAGCGTGGCCAGCTCCGGCGGATTTTCCCGCGTATCGGCCACGGCAAACGACACGCCCCGGCTCGCCAGGAAGCGAACCAGGGACATGCCGCTCTTGCCGAGGCCGACAACGATGCGGAAGTGGTCAGAAGCGATCAGGGACACTCGTTCTACCTCAGCTTCAGGGTGGCAAGGCCGATCAGCACCAGGATCACGGTGATGATCCAGAAACGGACGATCACGCGCGGCTCGGGCCAGCCCTTGAGTTCAAAATGGTGGTGGATCGGCGCCATGCGGAATACGCGGCGGCCGGTCAATTTAAAGGAGGCAACCTGAATGACGACTGACAGGGTCTCCATCACGAACACGCCGCCCATGATGAACAGGACGATTTCCTGGCGAACGATGACGGCAATGGTGCCCAGGGCCGCGCCCAGCGCCAGCGCGCCGACGTCGCCCATGAAGACTTGCGCCGGGTACGTGTTGAACCACAGGAAGCCCAGGCCGGCACCGATCAGCGCGCCGCAGAACACAATCAACTCGCCCGCGCCCGGTACGTAAGGGATCAGCAGGTATTCGGCGAATTTCACGTTACCCGACAGGTAGCAGAAGATCCCCAGCGCGCCGCCGACCATCACCGTCGGCATGATCGCCAGGCCGTCGAGGCCGTCGGTGAGGTTGACCGCGTTGCTCGAACCGACGATCACCAGGTAGGTCAGCACGATGAAGCCCGCGCCCAGCGGAATGCTGTAGTCCTTGAGCATCGGCAGGATCAGGGTGGTCTCTACCGGCGAGGCGGCGGTCATATAAAGGAAGATCGCCGCGCCGAGGCCAAACACCGACTGCCAGAAATATTTCCAGCGGCTGGGCAGCCCACGGGAGTTCTTCTCGATGACCTTGCGGTAGTCATCGACCCAGCCGATGGCGCCGAAAAACAGCGTCACCAGCAGCACGACCCAGACGTAACGGTTCGCCAGGTCAGCCCAGAGCAAGGTGCTGATGCCGATGGACGACAAGATCAGCGCACCACCCATGGTCGGCGTACCGGATTTGGACAGGTGCGATTGTGGGCCGTCGTTACGGACCGACTGGCCAATCTGCAGGCTCTGCAGGGTGCGGATCATCCACGGCCCCAGGAACAGCGACAACGACAACGCGGTCAGCACACCCAGGATCCCGCGCAGGGTCAGGTACTGGAAGACCGCGAAGCCTTTGTAGAACTGTTGCAGGTACTCCGCTAGCAGCAGCAGCATTAATGTTTCTCCATACGGGTGCCGCACAAAGCCGCCACGATGTTTTCCATCGCCGCACTGCGTGAGCCCTTGATCAATAAGGTGGTGTTCGGGTCTTGCTCGGCGCCCAGGGCCTGGATCAGTTCGGCCTGAGTCGTGAAATGCTGTGCGTGCTCGCCAAACGCCGCCACGGCGTGGGCCATCATCGGGCCAACGGCGTACAGCGCGTCGACCTTGCCGCGCGCATACGCGCCGACGTCATGGTGACCTTGCTGCGCCCACTCGCCCAACTCGCCGATATCGCCGAGCACCAGCACGGTACGACCGGAGAAGCCGGCGAGGATGTCCACGGCCGCGCACATCGAGGTCGGGTTGGCGTTGTAGGTGTCATCGATGACGCGCATGCCATTGCTCGCCAGTTGCGCGACGCTGCGGCCCTTGACCGGCTGCACCGCGTTCAACCCGGCGACGATGCCTGGCAGCGAGACACCCAGGGCATGGGCGGCTGCAGCGGCGGCCAGGGCATTGGCAACGTTGTGCGTACCAAGCAGGTTCAACTGCACGCGCTCGGCACCGTCGGGGCTGTGGAGATTGAACGCCGGGCAGCCGCGGGCATCGCGGTCCAGGTCGCTGGCGTAGAAATTCGCGGCGAGGTTGCTCAGGGCGAAGGTCAGCACCTTGCGCTCGCCCGCCCGGGCCTTCCAGATTTCGAATGCCTTGTCGTCGAGATTGAGCACGGCGACGCCATCGGCAGCCAACCCCTCGATGATTTCACCCTTGGCCTCGACGATTTTTTCCGGGCCGCCGAATTCGCCGACGTGGGCGGTCCCGGCGTTGTTGAGCACCGCCACGTGGGGTTTGGTCATGCCGACCGTGTAGGCTATCTCGCCGAGGCGCGAAGCACCCAGTTCAATGACGGCGGCACTGTGTTCAGGCGCCAGTTCAAGCAGGGTCAACGGTACGCCGAGGTCGTTGTTCAAGTTGCCACGGGTCGCCAGGACGGGACCGCGCGTGCGCAGGATGCTGGCGAGCATTTCCTTGACCGTGGTCTTGCCGCTGGAGCCGGTGATAGCCGCGACCGGATTGGCAAACGCCGCGCGATTCAGCGCACCGAGCTGGCCCAGGGCCTGGCGGGTGTCGCCGACCAGCAATTGCGGCAGCGTGCTGTTGGTCACTTCGCGCTCGACCAACGCTGCGACCGCGCCTTTGCCCGCCACTTCGTTCAGATAATCATGGCCGTCGAAACGCGGCCCGGCCAGGGCGATGAACAATTGGCCCGGCGTGATCGCCCGGCTGTCGATGCTGACGCCGTTGAACGTGGCGTCCGCCGCGATCAGGCGCGCGCTCAGGGCGTTGGTCAGCTCGCTGAGTTTCCAGGCCTTAAGCATGGGCCACCTCCCATGCGGTCAGCGCGTGATCGGCTTCCACCAGGTCGGAAAACGCGTGGCGCTCTCCGTTGATTTCCTGGTAGTCCTCGTGCCCCTTGCCGGCCAGGACGATGACATCATCCGCCGACGCACTGGCGATCAATTGGGCAATGGCCTGGCCGCGTCCAGCCACGAAGGTGACGTTATCCACCGCCGAGAAACCGGCGCGGATATCGTCGAAAATCCGCAACGGGTCTTCGCTGCGCGGGTTGTCGTCAGTGACGAGGACACCATCGGCCAGCCGCTCCACGACTTCAGCCATCAACGGACGCTTGCCACGGTCACGATCGCCGCCGCAGCCGAACAGGCACAGCAACCGACCCTTGGCGTGAGGGCGCAACGCCGTGAGGACTTTTTCCAACGCATCGGGGGTATGGGCGTAATCGACCACCACCAACGGCTGGGTGCCGCCGCCCAAGCGCTGCATGCGTCCGGCCGGGCCTTCAAGCTTCGGCAAGACCTTCAGAATTTCGTCCAACGCATAGTCCAGCCCGAGCAAGGCGCCGACCGCGGCCAATACGTTGCTCAGGTTGAATCGGCCCAGCAAGGTGCTGCGCAGATGATGCTCGCCCTGGGGCGTGACCAGCGTGGCGCGCACGCCTTCGTCATCGAACTGCGCCTGGCGGACATAAAGGTAGGCGCTGGCGTCTTCCTGGCTGTAGGTGATCAACCGGGACTCGCGCTGCTCGGCGGCCAGTTGCCGACCGAACTCGTCATCAATGTTGATGACCCGGCACTTCAGGTTGTTCCAGGCAAACAGCCGGGCCTTGGCCTCGCCGTAGGCCTGCATCGTGCCGTGGTAGTCCAGGTGATCGCGGGACAGGTTGGTCAGCACCGCAACGTCGAAGGCCAACGCGGTGACGCGACCTTGATCGAGACCGTGGGAAGACACTTCCATCGCGACAGCCTTGGCGCCGGCCTTCTTCAAGTCGGCCAGGGTCGCTTGCACGGCAATCGGGTTTGGCGTGGTGTGCAGCCCGCTTTGCAGCGCGCCGTGGAAACCGTTGCCCAGGGTCCCGACGATGCCGCAATGCTGCCCGAGCAGATCCAGCGCCTGTGCCACCAGTTGGGTGATGCTGGTCTTGCCGTTCGTGCCGGTCACGCCGATCAGATTCAGATGACGACTGGGCTCTGCGTAGAAACGCCCGGCAATATCCGACAACTGCGCCGCCAGCCCCTTGACCGGGATCAGCGGGACGTCGGTGATCGGCAGCACGGTTGCGCCGTTCACTTCATAGGCCACGGCGGCGGCACCGCGCTTCAAGGCATCGGCGATGTGGTCGCGGCCATCAAAACGGGCGCCCGGCACCGCCAGGAACAGATCCCCGGCGCGTACGGCACGGCTGTCGAGCGCCAACTCGCGGATCAGCAGGTCATGACCGGCATGGGCAAAAATCTTGTTCAGGCTCAGGGACATCAGCCACGCCCTCCGTCAGCTTTCAAGGGAACGACCGGGGCGGTACTCGCCTGCTGGGTCGGCGGCAGGTTGTCCGGGGTAATGTTCATCAGGCGCAGGGTGCCGGACATGACTTTGCTGAACACCGGCGCCGATACCAGGCCACCGAAATAGCCGGCCTTGCTCGGTTCGTCGATGACCACCACGATGGCGTAGCGCGGGTCGCTCATCGGGCCGAAGCCGGCGAACAGCGAACGATAGGAGTTTTCGGCATAGCCCTTGGTGCCCACGGACGTCTTGCGGGCCGTACCCGACTTGCCGGCGACGTGATAGGCCGGGACCTGGGCGCGGAAGACACCGCGCGGCGCCTCGATCACCTGTTGCAGCATGCCCTGCATGGTCTTGGCGACGTTTTCCGGGATGACCTGGGTCGTCTGCGGCGCCTTGTCGGTCTTGATCAGGGTCAGCGGTGCGATGCGCCCATTGTTGGCCAGCGCGGAAAACGCGTGGACGAGCTGGATCGCGGTCACGGAAACACCGTAGCCGTACGACAGCGTGGCGGTTTCAGCCTTGCGCCAGTCGCGGTAGTTGGGCAGGTTGCCGACGCGCTCGCCCGGGAAGCCCAGGCCGGTGTCCTGGCCGAGGCCGATTTTCTGGGCCAGGCGATAGATCGTTTCGCCGCCGATATCGAAGGCGATCTTGCTCATGCCGACGTTACTGGAGTTGATCAGGATACCGGTCAGGTCAAGCACCGGCCCTTCGGTCTTGGACACGTCGCGGATGGTGTACTTGCCGATCTGCAGCGTGCCCGGATAAACCTCGACGGTGTCGCTCGGCTTCCAGCGCCCGGTTTCCAGGGCGGCGGCCATGGACACGGCCTTCATGGTCGAACCGGGCTCGAACACGTCGATCATGGCGCGGTTGCGCATCATCGCCGGTTGCAGGTTGCGACGGTTGTTCGGGTTGTAGGTCGGCTGGTTGACCATGGCGAGGATCTCACCGGTCTTCACGTCCATGATCACCAGGCTGCCGGCCTTGGCACCGTTCTCGACGATGGCATTGCGCAACTCGCGGTTGGCCAGGTATTGCAGGCGCAGGTCAATGGACAACGCCAAGGGCTTGCCGGCCTTGGCGTTTTTGGTGACTTGGACATCCTTGATCAACCGGCCGCGCCGGTCCTTGATGACCTGGCGCTTGCCGGCGACCCCGGCGAGCCATTCGTCATAGGCCAGTTCGACCCCTTCCCGCCCTCGATCATCGATGTCGGTAAACCCGACCATATGGGCAGTGACTTCACCGGCCGGGTAGAAGCGGCGGAACTCTTCGATGCCGTAGACGCCCGGCACTTTCAGATCAAGCACGCTCTGGCCCTGCTCGGGGGTCAACCCGCGCACCAGATAGATGAATTCTTTATTGGCCTGGGATTCAAGCCGTTCGGCCAGCGCCTTGGGATCCTGGCCGAGCGCGGCAGCCAGCGCCGGCCACTTCTCCTTGGCCTGTTGCATTTCCTTGGCGTTCGCCCACAAGGTCGTCACCGGCGTACTCACGGCCAACGGTTCGCCATTGCGGTCGGTGATCAGGCCACGGTGGGCCGGGATCGGAATATGACGCACGCTGCGAGCGTCGCCCTGGCCCTTGAGGAAATCGCGATCGACCACTTGCAGGTCGATGATGCGCCACGAAATCGCGGCCACCATGATGCCGAGCAAGCCCAGGACCAGACGGAACCGCCACGGGAACAGTGCCCCTTCGAGCTTCATCATGGTGTCACCATCTGGACTTCGGCGGCACCAGGGATGCGCATCTTCAATTGTTCAGTGGCCAACACTTCGATACGACTGTGGGCGGTCCAGGTGCTTTGCTCCAGGATCAACCGGCCCCACTCGGCCTGCGCCTTGTCGCGGACGCTCAGCTCGTTATAAAGGGTGTTGAGCAGTTGGCGGTTCCAGTGCGCGCTGTAAGACACGGCAATGGCCGACACGAGCACGCCGATAAACAGCAGCAGCATGAAAAAGCTGCCGCCCGGCAGGGGCTTGGCGAAGAGCTTGCTCACCGCAACTTCTCCGCGACGCGCATGACCGCACTACGGGCACGTGGATTGGCCTTGAGCTCGGCCTCGGAGGCGAACTGCGCTTTGCCGTGAATCTTGATTTTCGGTACGAAAGCCTCGAAACGCACCGGCAGGTTGCGCGGCAGGTTATCGGCTTCGCCTTTGGTGAGCTTGCGCATGAACAGCTTGACGATGCGGTCTTCCAGGGAGTGGAAGCTGATCACCACCAGGCGACCACCGACCTCCAGCGCTTCAAGCGCCGCCTCGAGACCGACTTCCAGATCGCCCAGTTCGTTGTTGACGTGGATGCGCAAGCCCTGGAAAGCCCGGGTTGCCGGGTTCTTGCCCTTCTCCCAGGCAGGGTTGGCCACTTTCAGCACTTCGGCCAGGTCACCGGTACGCTCGAACGGCTTGATGTCACGACGCTCGACCACGGCACGGGCCATGCGGCCGGAGAAACGCTCTTCGCCGTACTCCTTGAAGACACGGGCGATTTCTTCCACCGGGGCGGTATTGACGAATTCAGCAGCGCTGATGCCGCGGGACGGGTCCATGCGCATGTCCAGCGGGCCGTCATTGAGGAAACTGAAGCCGCGCTCCGGGTCATCCAGTTGCGGCGAGGACACGCCCAGGTCGAGCAGCACACCACTGACCTTGCCGGCCAGGCCACGCTCGGCGACTTCCGCACCCAACTCGGCAAAGCTGCGCTGCACAACGACAAAGCGGCCGTCTTCGGCCGCTAGCGCTTGCCCGGTGGCAATCGCTTGAGGGTCCTTGTCGAATCCCAGCAACCGACCGTCCGGCCCGAGCTGGCTGAGGATCAGCCGGCTGTGCCCCCCGCGCCCGAATGTGCCGTCCAGATAGCAGCCATCAGGACGTACGGCGAGAGCCTCGACGGCCTCGTCAAGCAGTACGGTGATGTGGTTAAAGCCGCTATCAATAGTCACAGGATCAAATCACGCAGTTCGTCAGGCATGGCGCCCGGTTGTTGAATAGCAGCGAGGTCAGCGGCAGAGACCGCATTCCAGGCATCTTCGTCCCACAATTGGAACTTGTTCAGTTGGCCCACCAGCATCGCGCGCTTGTCCAGCTTGGCGTACTCGCGCAGGCGAGGCGGAACCAGGAAACGACCGCTGCCGTCGAGTTCAAGGTCGACGGCATTACCGATCAGCAAGCGTTGCAGGCGGCGGTTTTCTTCACGCAACGAAGGCAGTGCGCGCAGTTTGGTTTCGATGATTTCCCACTCATCCAAGGGGTAAACGCACAAACATGGATCAACAGCGTCGATCGTGACGATTAACTGCCCCGAACTTCGCGAAACGAGCTCGTCACGATACCGGCTGGGCATGGCGAGCCGGCCTTTTGCATCGAGACTGATTGCGTTAGCTCCGCGAAACACGTCAGCGTTTCTCCACTTTTTGGCGTTTTACCTTCAAAAAAACCCACTTCATGCCACTTTCCGCCACTTGCGCACACTATAGGAATGCGCCCACCGCACCGTCAAGGCGCGTAATGAAGGAAAAGCCTTATAGATCGGAGATTTAGGAGCGTTTCAGGAGGGGTAACAAGAATCTGACGTAGGAAAATTCGCTCCAACCCGAAGCAACACAGGAGGCTGCGCGCACAAGTTAAAGTGATTTGTTAAGAGTAAGATTTTTTTGGTATTAGGAATGGCTTCTGCCAGTGATTCCAGCAGGGAGGGAAAAGGTGGAGAGTCGATCTGTAAGCCGGGTTCTGTCTTGAACAGTCATTCGTCTACGATGGCCATCACTGGACATCTTTAGCAACCTACCCGGTCCCAGCGCGGGCCACGCCTTGGGACCCTATTTGGTCTTGCTCCAAGTGGGGTTTACCTAGCCACGAACTGTTGCCAGCCGTGCGGTGCGCTCTTACCGCACCTTTTCACCCTTACCGGCGCCGAAGCGCTTAGGCGGTTATTTTCTGTGGCACTTTCCGTAGGCTCACGCCTCCCAGGCATTACCTGGCACTTCGCCCTATGGAGCCCGGACTTTCCTCCCCCCCCTAATTTTCATAGAGGGCAGCGACTGTCCGATCGACTCTCCGCCGCGAAGGTTAACGGTAGAGCGGCTCAAGAACAAGCGATAAAAGCCCATGGCCAGCCCGATGCGCCGGTTTCATTGACCCTTCTGTTTTTCCAACGCGACCTGGTACAGCACATTCTTGCGCTCGCCGGTGATCTGCGCCGCGAGGGCCGCGGCCCGCTTGAGCGGCATTTCCTCCAGCAACAAGTCGAGAATGCGCATGGCCTCGCTGCTGACCGCGTCTTCACTTTCAGGCGGCGTCCAGCCCGCCACCAGCACGACGCACTCACCACGCTGTTGATTGCTGTCGCTCTCGACGAAGGCACGCAACTCTGCCAACGGCAGGCCCTTGAGGGTTTCGAACGTCTTGGTCAACTCCCGGGCCAACAACGCCTGACGCTCGGCACCGAAGACCTGCTCCATGTCTTGCAAGCATTCCAGAATGCGGTGCGGCGCCTCATAGAAGATCAGCGTGCGCGGCTCTTCCTTTATAGCTTCCAGGCGCGCCCGCCGTCCCACCGCCTTGGCTGGCAGGAAACCCTCGAAGATAAACCGGTCCGACGGCAAGCCAGCAGCCGACAACGCCGCGATCAATGCGCAAGCCCCGGGCACCGGCACCACATTGATACCAGCAGCACGCGCCTGGCGTACCAGGTGATAACCCGGATCGGAAATCAGCGGCGTGCCCGCATCGGAAATCAGCGCCACGTTATCGCCCGCCAGCAGGCGGGTGATGAAACGACTGCCCTCGTCCCGCTCGTTATGTTCGTGGCACGCCGCCAATGGCGTGGAAATCCCGAAATGCTGCATCAGGCGCTGGGAGTGACGCGTGTCTTCAGCTGCGATCAGGGCGACTTCCCGCAGGATTTTCAGCGCCCGGGCACTGATATCATCCAGGTTGCCGATGGGCGTCGCCACCACGTAAAGCGAGCCGGCAGCGGAATTCAAAGCACCTGGAGCAGTCAAAACGCGTACCTCATGGTCGGTAAAGAGCGGCATTGTAGCGCGTCGCGGCGGTCTCGGTTGGGCGGGTAGGAGCTGACGAGCTAAGCGAGGCTGCGTTTTTTTTCCAGACACTTGAGTCCCAAAAGATCGCAGGCTACGCCAGCTCCTACAGAGCCCAGCGGGAGCAAGCTCCCTCGCACAGGGGTCAATGCCCTTCTTTTGTGCTGCGCCGCACTCTTTGAAATACCTAAATTGATCGATTCACACCACTAACATCGCGCCCCGGCCAGTGCTTGGGTACAATTCGACGCTAATTTGATCTCGTATCAGGAACATTTACATGATCGCTTGCCTGCGGCTGCTCTCCGCCCTCTGCCTCGCTGCCCTCCTGGCGGCTTGTGCCAGCTCGCCCTCGTCCAGCCTTGGCGAACTTCCTCGGACCCCGGATGCCAGTATCGAGCAGTTGCTCGAACAGGCCACCCAAAGCAAATCACCGGAAAAAGCGGCCCTGCTGCGCCTGAGCGCCGCAGACCTGGCCTATCGTCAAGGCAATGCCGGCCAGTCCGCGCAGATCCTGCAGCAGGTGCCGATGGAGCAACTCAAGCCCGGCCAGCAGATTTTCGCCAGCACGCTGTCGGCCGAACTGGCGATGACGCGCAACCAGCCCAAGGCTGCCCTGACTTCGCTGAGCCATCCGAGCCTGCAGCACCTGAGCGAAATGCCGGTGGAACAGCAAGTCCGCACCGGCACCGTCCGCGCTCGCGCCCTTGAAGCCGATGGCCAGACCCTGGCCGCCGCCAAGGAGCGGATTTTTATCGCCCCGCTGCTCGAAGGCGAAGCGGCTGCAAAAAACCACGAAACGATCTGGTCGCTGATTGCCTCACTGCCTACCGACCAACTGCAGCCGACCACCACCGATGACCTCGGAGGCTGGTTGAGCCTTGCCAAGGCTGTGAAAACTGCCGGCACCCTGGAACAGCAACAAGCCGCGATCGACCACTGGCGCGAACAGAACCCGAAGCATCCGGCCGCGCTCCAACTGCCGACGCCGCTGGTCAAGCTCAAGGAACTGGCGAGCCAGCCCCTGAGCAAGATCGCCTTGCTGCTACCGCAGAACGGCCCGCTGGCCTCAGTCGCCAAAGCCTTGCGTGACGGCTTCATGGCCGCGCACTACCAGGCTCAACAGGCCGGGCAGAAGCCGCCTAGCATCCAGATCTATGACAGCGCCAGCCTGACCTCCATGGATGAGTTCTATCGCAAGGCCCAGGCCGACGGCGTGCAATTGGTGGTCGGCCCGCTGGAAAAACCTCTGGTCAAACAGATCAGCACACGCCCGCAACTGCCGATCACCACCCTGGCGTTGAACTACAGCGAAGGCGAACAAGGCCCTCCCCAGCTGTTCCAGTTCGGCCTGGCCCCGGAAGACGAAGCCCGCGAAGTCTCCCGTCGCGCCCGCGCCGATGGCCTGCATCGCGCGGCTGCCATGGTGCCGAAAGGCGAATGGGGTGATCGTGTATTGAAGGCATTCAGCCAGGACTGGCAAGCCAACGGCGGAACCATCGTTGCGATCGAGCGTGTCGACCAACCCGTGCAACTGGCCCAGCAGATCGCCGACATGTTCCAACTGCGCCAGAGCGAAGGTCGCGCCAAGAGCCTGCAAAATACGGTAGGCACCACGGTAGCCGCCCAGCCGTCGCGTCGCCAGGACATCGAGTTCATTTTCCTCGCCTCGACGCCACAGCAGGCCCAGCAGATCAAACCAACGCTGAACTTCCAGTACGCCGGCGACGTGCCAGTGTACGCAACGTCTTCAGTGTTCAGCGTCAGCGGCGACCAGAATCAGTACAACGACATGAATGGCGTGCGCTTCTGCGAAACGCCCTGGTTGCTCGATGCCAACGACCCACTGCGCCAACAGGTGACTGCACAATGGCCCCAGGCCGGTGGCAGCCTGGGCCGACTGTACGCGATGGGTGCTGACGCCTATCGCCTCGCTCCCCGCCTGGGCCAACTCAAGGCGCTGCCGGAGAGCCGCATCGAAGGCCTGTCAGGCAGCCTCGCCATCTCGCCGACCCAGCGCGTGCAACGCCAATTGCCGTGGGCTCAATTCGTCAACGGCCAGGTGCAGCGCCTGCCGGACACCCAGCGCTGATGCCTGATCGATCCCACTTGCAAAGCGGGAAAGATGCCGAGGGCCACGCCCTCGCGCATCTGCAGCAACAAGGCCTGCGCCTGGTGGCGCAGAACTGGTTATGCAAACGCGGCGAACTGGATCTGGTCATGCTTGACGGCGATACAGTAGTATTCGTCGAAGTCCGCTACAGAAAAAATACCCAATGGGGTGGCGCGCTCGACAGCATCGACGAGCGCAAACGCCGAAAGCTGGTTTTCGCTGCGCAGTATTTCCTGCAAAGCGAGTCTCGCTGGGCCGATCATCCCTGCCGCTTCGACGTGGTTGCCATCGACAGCAACGTCGACCAGCTGAACTGGCTGCAGAATGCCTTCGACAGTTGAGCGCCCAGCCGAGCCGGACACCCTCACTTAACTTTTTTGCTCTTTGCTTTGCGCGCCGCACATGCCTGTGCCGATAAGTCGCGCTACTTAAGGTCACACAGATGGACATGCAATCGCGAATCCGCCAGCTTTTTCAGGCCAGTATCGACACCAAGCAACAGGCGATGGACGTACTTGCACCGCACATCGAGCAAGCCAGCCAAGTGATGGTCAACGCCCTGCTCAACGAGGGCAAGATGCTCTCATGCGGCAATGGTGGCTCCGCCGGCGACGCCCAGCACTTCTCCTCGGAGCTGCTCAACCGCTTCGAACGCGAACGCCCGAGCCTGCCGGCCATCGCACTGACGACCGACAGCTCGACGATCACTTCGATCGCCAACGACTACAGCTACAACGAGGTGTTCTCCAAGCAGATCCGCGCCCTCGGCCAGCCCGGCGATGTGCTTCTGGCGATTTCTACCAGCGGCAACTCGGCCAACATTATTCAAGCGATCCAGGCCGCACATGATCGCGAAATGATTGTCGTAGCATTGACCGGTCGCGACGGCGGCGGCATGGCATCCCTGCTCCTGCCTGAAGACGTCGAGATTCGCGTACCAGCCAATGTCACCGCACGTATCCAGGAAGTCCACCTGCTGGCGATCCACTGCCTTTGCGACTTGATCGACAGCCAACTGTTCGGGAGTGAAGAATGACCCCTAATCGCCTAGGCCTTCTGGCCCTGACCCTGTGCCTCGGCATCAGCGGCTGCACATCGGTGGTTAACGCCAGCCGGGAAAAGCCGATTGAAGACGACCGCGGCACCCGCACCTTCGGCAGCAAGATCGATGACTCGCTGATCGAAACCAAAGTTGGCGTGAACATCGCCAAGGCCGACCCGGACCTGGACAACAACTCGCACATCGTCGTCACCAGCTTCAACGGTGTGGTACTGCTGGCCGGCCAGACCCCGCGCGCCGACCTGAAGGCCAAGGCCGAGCAGGAAGCCAGCGCGGTACAGCGGGTCAAGACGGTGCATAACGAACTTCAGGTTCTGCAACCCTCTTCGCTGCTGGCGCGCCAGAACGATGCCTGGCTGACGACCAAGATCAAGACGCAGATGTTGACCGACGCCAGCATTCCAGGATCGCGCATCAAGGTTGTGACCGAGAACGGGATCGTCTATCTGCTGGGGCTGCTGACCAAGCAAGAGGCTGCGCAGGCGACCAACCTGGTGCAGGGTGTGTCTGGGGTGCAGAAGATTGTGAAATTGTTCGAGTACATCGACTGATATAGATGCTCATAAAAAACGGCGCTTTTCCTGGAAAGGAAAGCGCCGTTTTTTTATGCATCGTTTGGGGCTTGGATCGGCGCGCACCCCGCTCTTGATCTTGATCTGGACTTTGATCTTCGACGCCCCATTAACCACGATGGCCGA
>NZ_JAOSHO010000530.1 GCF_025917275.1 Pseudomonas agronomica
GCAGCTCCTGCGCAATACCCGTAGGGGTTAGTGAGAGTGACGCGGTACCTCGGCGCCGCGGCAGCCCACCAGGAAGTCGAAGTCGCAGCCCTGGTCCGCTTGCAGCACATGGTCGATGTACAACTGGCGATAGCCGCCCACCAACAATTGCTGCGGTGGCGCGAGGTCGGCCAGGCGCGCGGCGAGTTCGGCGTCCGGGATGTCCAGGTGCAGGCGGCCGCTGGCGCAGTCGAGTTCGATCCAGTCGCCTTCTTTCACGGCGGCAAGAGGCCCGCCGGCCGCGGCTTCCGGTGCCACGTGCAGGACCACGGTGCCGTAGGCGGTGCCGCTCATGCGCGCATCGGAAATGCGCACCATGTCCGTCACGCCCTGGGCCAGCAGCTTGGCTGGCAAGCCCATGTTGCCGACTTCGGCCATGCCTGGATAACCCTTCGGCCCACAGTTCTTCATCACCAGGATGGAGTCGGCGTCCACATCGAGCTCAGGGTCGTTGATTCGGGCCTTGTACTCGTCGAAGTTCTCGAACACCACGGCGCGGCCACGATGCTGCATCAATTCCGGCGTGGCGGCGGATGGCTTGAGCACCGCGCCGAGTGGCGCCAGGTTGCCGCGCAGTACGCAGATGCCGCCGTCGGCGCGGATCGGATTGTCCAGGGTGCGGATGACCTCGTCCTGGCCGTAGATCGGTGCGTCCTGGGTGTTTTCGCCGAGGCTCTTGCCGTTGACCGTCAGCGCGTTCGGGTGCGGGATCAGGTTCGCTTCGCCGAGACGACGGAGCACGGCGGGCAGGCCACCGGCGTAGTAGAACTCCTCCATCAGGAAGCGCCCGGACGGCTGCAAATCGACGATGGTCGGCATGCCACGACCGATGCGGGTCCAGTCGTCCAGGTCCAGTTGCACGCCAATGCGCCCGGCGATGGCCTTGAGGTGAATCACCGCGTTGGTCGAACCGCCAATGGCGGCGTTGACGCGGATGGCGTTTTCGAAGGCTTCCTTGGTCAGGATCTTCGACAATTTCAGGTCTTCACGGACCATTTCCACGGCACGCATGCCGGACATGTGGGCGAGCACATAACGACGGGCGTCCACGGCCGGAATCGCGGCGTTGTGGGGCAGGGAGGTGCCGAGGGCTTCGGCCATGCACGCCATGGTCGAGGCCGTGCCCATGGTGTTGCAGGTGCCGGCCGAGCGGGACATGCCGCCCTCGGCCGCGAGGAAATCGTCGATGGTGATGGTGCCGGCCTTGACCTGTTCGCTCAACTGCCACACCACGGTGCCCGAGCCGATGTCCTGGCCCTTGTGCTTGCCGTTGAGCATCGGCCCGCCGGTGACGACGATGGCCGGCACGTCGCAACTGGCGGCGCCCATCAGCAAGGCCGGGGTGGTCTTGTCGCAGCCGGTGAGCAACACCACGCCGTCAATCGGGTTGCCGCGAATCGCCTCTTCCACGTCCATGCTCGCCAGGTTGCGCGTCAGCATGGCGGTGGGGCGCAGGTTCGATTCGCCGTTGGAGAACACCGGGAATTCCACCGGGAAGCCCCCGGCCTCGATCACGCCGCGCTTGACGTGTTCGGCGATCTGCCGGAAGTGCGCGTTGCACGGCGTCAGCTCCGACCAGGTGTTGCAGATACCGATGATCGGCTTGCCGTGGAACTGATGGTCGGCGATGCCCTGATTTTTCATCCAACTGCGGTACATGAAGCCGTTCTTGTCGGCAGTGCCAAACCATTGGGCCGAGCGCAGGGAGGGTTTCTTATCAGACATGATCGATTCTCTTATTGTATGACTATATTGTTCGAGCTGAAGCGTAACATAAGCGCAATTTGCGCGGTTTGGAAGTGTTGTTGGGTAAATAGTATTACTATATAGTCCGATTCAACGGAGGGGTTGTCCTCGCGGTCATTCGCGAGAGAAATCCCCCGAGGTTCTATAACAACAACAATCGGAGACCGGTCCCATGAGCCAGGAATTGCGGCTTATTCGTCGCATCACCCTCAAACTGATTCCCTTCCTGATCCTGCTGTACCTGATCGCCTACGTGGACCGCTCTGCGGTGGGCTTTGCCAAGCTGCACATGGGCGCTGACATCGGCATCGGCGACGCCGCCTACGGCCTGGGCGCCGGGCTGTTTTTCATTGGTTATTTCCTGCTGGAGATCCCCAGCAACCTGATGCTGGAACGCTTCGGCGCGCGGCGCTGGTTCGCCCGGATCATGATCACCTGGGGCGCCATCACCATCGGCATGGCGTTTGTGCAGGGGGCCCACAGTTTCTACGTGATGCGCTTCTTGCTGGGCGCGGCCGAAGCCGGGTTCTTCCCGGGCGTGCTGTACTACATCACCCAATGGTTCCCGGTGCGCCATCGCGGCAAGATCCTCGGCCTGTTCATTCTTTCCCAACCCATCGCGATGATGATCACCGGCCCCGTGTCCGGTGGCTTGCTGGGCATGGACGGCATCCTGGGCCTGCACGGCTGGCAATGGCTGTTCATCGTCATCGGCCTGCCGGCGGTGCTGCTGACCTGGCCGGTGCTGCGCTACCTGCCGGATGGCCCGCAACAGGTGAAATGGATGGACCAGGCCGAGAAGGACTGGCTGACCGGCGAACTGCAAAAAGATCTGCAGGAATACGGCCAGACCCGCCACGGCAATCCGCTCCATGCGCTGAAGGACAAACGTGTGTTGCTGCTGGCGCTGTTCTACCTGCCCGTGACCTTGAGCATCTATGGGCTGGGCCTGTGGTTGCCGACGCTGATCAAGCAGTTCGGTGGCAGCGACCTGGTGACTGGTTTTGTGTCATCCGTGCCGTATATCTTCGGCATCATCGGCCTGTTGATCATTCCGCGCAGCTCCGACCGCTTGAATGATCGGTACGGTCACCTGGCCGTGTTGTATGTGCTCGGTGCCATCGGCCTGTTCCTCAGTGCCTGGCTGTCGGTGCCGGTGTTGCAACTGGCGGCGCTGTGCCTGGTAGCGTTCGCGCTGTTTTCCTGCACGGCGGTGTTCTGGACCTTGCCGGGACGGTTCTTCGCCGGCGCCAGTGCGGCGGCGGGCATTGCTTTGATCAACTCGGTGGGCAACCTTGGCGGTTATATCGGACCGTTCGTGATCGGTGCGCTGAAGGAATACACCGGCAACCTGGCCTCGGGGCTGTATTTCCTGTCGTGCGTGATGGTGTTCGGCCTGGTGCTGACCGGCGTGGTCTATCGCCTGCTGGAGCGCAAGCATGTGCTGCCGGCGGACCAGTTCGCCGCCAGCGCCCGAGGGGCGACGCGTACCTGAGGTCACCACAACCCA
>NZ_JAOSHO010000531.1 GCF_025917275.1 Pseudomonas agronomica
CTGATCAAACTCCCGCGTTTCGCGGTCTTCCGGTTCTGGCACATTGCGTGTGCTAATGACCTGATCAAGTAGCGTATAAAAGATGCTCCAGATGAAATTACTCTCTTCGCCCTTGGAGATCTTGAGGTTTCCGGAGCTTTCGTCATCCCCCCGTTCAAGCGAAAAAGTGACCTCCGAAAAGTTTTCGCTGAAATGCGGGGTCAGCTTGTCACTAGTGTAGTGCTGGAAATATCGGACGATATTGCCGTCCTGTCCCAAGTCCCGGAGTATCGCGAGCAGCCAGTCCGTGAAAGAGTTGGGTTGGATCCGCAGTATGGGCTGCGCATCCAGCGTCAAATCGTTATCCCAATAGAACAAGTCTTCGGTAAAGGCGTTGAAGTATAGGATTTTGCTACGCGACAACGCCGGTGGATCAGCCGCCTCCTCGCCCTTGGGTGTGACCAACTGCTTGAACTCGCGCGACAGGCGCGTCTTACCCGTGCCGTTGAAGGCGTAGATCAGTTGCACCTTCTTGTTGGCGTCTTTCAACTGCCGGGCGATTTCGATCAGCGTCTTGCTCATATCACGCCACCTCCTCCTCGGGCTCGGGGAAGCTCAACAGCAAGCCGCGATAGTACTCATATTGTTTCTGGCGCAGCTCAATCTCGCGGGGCAAGCCTTCGCTAATGGAGTTGATCATGGCGTCAAATTTATCGAGGATGGCGACGATACGAGCTTGTTCTACGAGTGATGGAAAAGGCAGTTTCAACTGCTCAAAAGTCCCAAGATTGATATTGCTCTGTGCGCTACTTCTCTCCTTCCCTTTTTCCGCCAGCTTGGCTTTAGTTGCTTGAAGAACAAATTCAACATATGCAGAGCTAGTTTTACTAGGATCAGGAACAAAGCCAATGACACTATCAGGGAAGCAAGCATCAAATCCTAATATGGACGTTTCAGCAATGTTAGCTGCAATTGTGATACACAGCGCCCCCTTAGGCCATAACTTGCTTTGCTTTAAGCCAAGCTCACTATAGGTTTGATCGTAACTTGTGATAATCCGAGCCGCACCTCTGATATCACCCGTTTGTATAAACGGTATATTACCCCCGTATAATCTTTCGTCATTTCTCGGACGATGCTTAGATTTACCCCGCCCAAAATCAAGTGACATCTCGGGCAAAGTCTTCCACTCCACCTCCCCACCTTCAAAACTCAACAACTGCTCGAGATAGTAGCTGTATTGTTTTTTGCGGTCGGCAAGCTCGGCGGTAAGCTTGGCGGTAAGCTCGGAAGTAAGCTCGGTGAAGGAGTCCAATATGCGAACTATTTCAGCCTGTATTTCCAGCGATTTTTTGGGATTGCCTGGGCAGGGGATGGGAACATGGATCTTGACCATCTCCCCTTTTGTCAATTTCGCCCTATCTTTGTTTGGCAAGTAAGGAATAAAATCTACAACACGCAAATAATGGTAGAGAAATTTAGTGTTCAGTCCTTGCTTGCCACGCACAACATGCACGTGATTATTTGCCCAGAACTTTCCACTCGCATATTGCACAGAGTAACTTTCAAGGCTTGATGAGCCGTCCTCTGCAATCAGCACGTACTCGCCGTCATGGGTATATCCATCCACATAGTCTTGGATATTATTCGCGCCATAGTATGGAACTTCCCCAGATATACGTAGCGAAGCCTTTACTGGCCTCCTTTCAGCGTTCGCTACCTCTAGAAAGCGCTCATCACCCAACACCGTCCACTCTACGGCAACGCCATCCAGCAGCTTGCTCACGAAGTTCGCGCCGCTCATGCCTCCAGCTCCTCGCCCTCAATCTCCGCGACGATGGCATCAATGTCCTTGCGCAACTGGTCGATGCGGGCGACAGTGGTTTTCAGGTCGACATTGAGCCGGGCAATATCCACCATTTCGCGGTTGTCTTTCGCTTCCACATAACTGCTGACCGAGAGGTTGTAGTCGTTAGCCGCGATCCTTTCAAAGGGTACCGACTTCGTAAAGTGATCGACATTCGCCTTGCTGTCGAACACCCGCATGATCTGCTCGATATGCGCGTCTTCCAGCAGGTTGTTGTTGGTACCTTTTTTGAACAGCGCGCTAGCGTCGATGAACTGGGTGGTGGTGTCCAGCTTGTGCTTGGAAAGCACCAGAATATTAACGGCGATGGTGGTACCGAAGAACAGGTTGGGCGCTAGCGAGATCACCGTCTCAACATAATTGTTGTCCACCAGGTATTGGCGGATTTTCTGTTCGGCGCCACTGCGGTAAAAGATACCGGGGAAGCAGACGATAGCCGCGCGGCCCTTGCCTGAAAGGTAGCTCAGCGCATGCAGCACGAAGGCGAAGTCCGCCTTGGACTTGGGCGCCAGCACGCCGGCCGGGGCAAAGCGGTCGTCGTTGATCAGCGTGGGGTCGTCGCTGCCGATCCACTTCACCGAATACGGCGGATTGGAGACGATGGCGTCGAAGGGTTTGTCGTCCCCAAAGTGCGGGGCGCGCAGCGTGTCGCCGAGCTGGATGTTGAACTTGTCATAGTTGATGTTGTGCAAAAACATGTTCATCCGCGCCAGGTTGTAGGTGGTATGGTTCACCTCTTGGCCGAAAAACCCATCCTCGATGACATGGGCGTCGAAATGCTTTTTCGCCTGCAGCAGCAGCGAGCCGGAGCCGCACGCTGGGTCGTAGATTTTGTTGACGCTGGTCTGCTTGTGCATCGCCAACTGGGCGATCAGCTTGGACACATGCTGCGGGGTAAAGAATTCGCCGCCGGATTTACCAGCATTGGCCGCATAGTTGGAGATGAGGAACTCATAGGCGTCGCCGAACAGGTCGATGTGACTGGCATCGAAGCTGCCGAACTCCAGCTTGCTCACTCCCTTAAGCACGTCCGCCAAGCGCTTGTTCTTGTCGGCGACGGTATTGCCCAAGCGGTTGCTGGTGGTATCGAAATCGGCGAACAGGCCCTTGATGTCCTGCTCGGAGGCGTAGCCGTTGGCCGAGCTCTCAATGGCGGCAAAGATGCGCGCCAGATCGGTATTCAGGCTGTCGTTGCTGCTGGCCTTGACGGCCACGTTGCTGAACAGCTGGCTGGGGGCAATGAAATAGCCCTTGGTCCTGATGGCGTCATCTTTGGCGGCGGCGATCAGCGGGTCATCATCCTCCATCGCCGCGTAATCAACCGCGCTGTCGCCGCCGGTGATGTAGTCGACGAAGTTCTCGCTGATGAAGCGGTAGAACAGGGTGCCAAGCACGTACTGCTTGAAGTCCCAGCCATCGACGGCGCCACGCAC
>NZ_JAOSHO010000532.1 GCF_025917275.1 Pseudomonas agronomica
GCCTGCTCGCGAAGAGGCCTGCGAATCAGGCACTTGGGTCAGACCCTGAACTGATTGATCAACCGCCGCTGCTGCTCCGCCAATTTGGTCAGCCCCGCACTGGCCGCGCTCGACTCATCGGCGCCGCTGGCCACTTCGTTTGCCACCTGGCCGATATTGATCACGTTGCGGTTGATGTCATCCGCCACGGCGCTTTGCTCCTCGGCGGCGCTGGCAATCTGGGTGTTCATGTCGTTGATCACCGACACTGCCTGGGTGATCGTTTCCAGCGCCTGGGCCGCTTTCGCCGCGTGCTGCACACTTTCATCGGTACGGTGCTGGCTGTCTTCCATCACCCGCACCACGTCCCGCGTGCCCTGCTGCAACTGCTGGATCATCGACTGGATTTCTTCGGTGGCCTGCTGCGTCTTCTGCGCCAGGTTGCGCACTTCATCGGCGACCACCGCGAAGCCGCGGCCCTGCTCGCCGGCCCGAGCCGCTTCGATGGCCGCGTTGAGGGCCAACAGGTTGGTCTGCTCGGCAATCCCGCGGATGGCGGTGAGGATCGCGTTGATGTTCTCACTGTCCTTGGCCAAGGTCTGCACCACGCCCACGGCCTTGCCGATTTCCACGGCCAACGCGCCGATGGAGGCAGAAGTGTCGCGCACGATCTGCATGCCTTGGCTGGCCGCCTGGTCGGCGTGACTGGCGGCTTGGGCAGCCTGGGTCGCGTTGCGTGCCACGTCCTGGGCGGTGGCGGTCATTTCATGCACGGCAGTGGCGACCTGATCGATTTCCGACATCTGCTTGTGCACGCCCTGGTTGGTGCGGATCGCGATGTCGGCGGTGTGCTCCGACGAATCACTGACGCTCTGCACCGAAGTCACCACCTGGGTGATCATGCCTTGCAGCTTGCCCAGGAAAGTATTGAAGCCTTTGGCGATGGCGCCGAGTTCATCGGCGCGATCGCTGGTCAGCCGGCGAGTCAGGTCGCCTTCGCCCTGGGCGATGTCATCGAGCATCGCCACCATCTGCTTGAGCGGTCGGGCGATGCCGTGGCCCACCAGCCAGATCACCAACAGGCCGATGGCGGCAATCGCCAGGCCGACCATGGCCATGCCGAAAATGTCGGTCTCGCGTTGATCATCGAGGTCTTTTTGCAAGGCTTGCAGATCCGCCATTACGGCATTCAGTGGCAATTGCAGCATAAGCGTCCAGCGGGCGCTGGTCTCGCCGATGCCGAACGGCATGTACACCTCGATATGCCCATGTTCGTCATCGATGCTGTAACGCACTTCACCGACGCCCAGTTTGGCCAGGTTATCCAGTTCACTGGCATCCAGCAGATCGCTGGCCTTTTCGCCGAGTTTGCTCGGGTCCTTGGTGAAGGCCACCAGCCGGTTGTTGCTGGAAAGCAGGGCCATTTCCCCGGCGCCGTCGTAGAGCTTGGCGTCGGCGGCGACGAGCATGTCCTGGATGAAGTTCACCGACAGGTCGGCGCCGACGATGCCCTGGAACTTGCCATCGACCAGGATTGGCTCGATGAACGAGGCGAGCATGGTCATGGTGTTGCCGACGCGGTAGGGCGCCGGGTCGATCACGCAGGCTTTCTGGCTGTCCTGGGAGCACAGGTAATATTCACTGGCACGAATGCCCGTGGAGAGCAGCTTCTGGTCGGTCACGTCGGCGAGTTTTTCCAGGCCCAGGGTGCCGTCCTGGTTGCGAAACCACCAGGGCAGGAAGCGTCCGTTGGTTTCCATGCCCAGCACTGGGCTGTTCGCATAGTTGGCGTCGTCGTGGTCAATGGCGTTCGGCTCCCAGGCGATGTAGGCGCCGAGGACCTTCGGATTGCGCACCACGTTTTCGCGCAGCAGGCTGATCAGTTGCTCGCGGGGTATTTTCAAGGGTGGCTGGCCGTCCGTGCCCTTCATGCCCATCAGTGCATTCGTGGTGGCCAGGCCATGGGCAAGCAGCAGCGGCGCTTCAAGCTCGCGCTGGATCAGGCTGGCTTGGGTACGGGCCAAGGCGCTGAGACGCTGCTCGATGAGTTGTTCGAACTGGGCCTTGGTTCGTTGCTGCACCATCTCTTGGGTACGGGCGCCGGCGAACAATGCGTACAACACCAGCGCGCCAACGACACTGAGCACAATGGCGCCCGCCAGGGCGGCAACGGAAAACTGGATCGATCTGAATTTCATAGAGGCTCCGGACGCAGAAGTGACGTCTGGACTTTTTATCGGCGTTTGCGTGGTCCGACATGAGGCGCTGTTCGTCGGGTGACTGTATTGGCTAGGTCGGTGTCGCAAACGGCTTGCGTGGGATCTTTCCGAAAAATCTGTAATCCTCGCGCTGCGTATCTGGCGCCGATACAAATCAACGCCTAGGATACGCCCACGTTTCCAGGGAGCTTCATAGATGAACAAGATTTTGATGGTAAGTGCGCTGAGTGCAGGTCTGCTGCTTGCCGGTTGCCAATCGGTCAACACCACCAGCGGCGGAGCCGTGGGGGTGGAGCGCAAGCAGTACATGTTCAGCATGCTGTCGACCGCAGAGGTCAACCAGATGTACGCCCAGTCCTATCAGAAAACCATGGGCGAGGCGAAAGCCCAGGGCGCCCTGGACAAGACCAGCAGCGATGCCAAGCGTCTCCAGGTCATTGCCGACCGCCTGATTGCCCAGGCGCCTGTGTTCCGCCCGGATTCGGCGCAGTGGAACTGGGAAGTCAACCTGATCAAGAGTGACGAGCTCAATGCCAACTGCGGGCCTGGCGGCAAGATCATGTTCTACTCCGGCTTGATCGATCAGTTGAAACTGACCGATGCTGAAATCGCTGCGATCATGGGTCACGAAATTGCCCACGCCTTGCGCGAGCACGGCCGTGAAGCCATGTCCAAGGCCTATGGCATCGAAATGGCCAAGCAGGGCGCCGGAGCGATATTCGGCCTGGGCCAGGACAGCCTGGCGCTGGCCGACACCGTGGCCAACTACGGCATGACCTTGCCCAACAGCCGTGGCAACGAGAACGAAGCCGACCTGATCGGCCTCGAACTGGCTGCCCGCGCCGGCTACGACCCGAACGCGGCGATCACCCTGTGGAACAAGATGGCCAAGGCATCGGAAGGCGCTCCGCCGGAATTCATGAGCACCCACCCGTCGTCGAGCAGCCGGATCGCCTCGTTGCAGGCGGCGATTCCGAAGGTGATGCCGCTTTACCAGCAGGCCAAGAAGTAAGCATCGTCACGCGGTGAGGCGGCTGGCCTCATCGCGAGCAAGCTCGCTCCCA
>NZ_JAOSHO010000533.1 GCF_025917275.1 Pseudomonas agronomica
CAGCTCCCACCAGTTCCCTACACAGCCGCTACACAGCTGGCGGGAGCCACATAATCTTTCGGCGTCACCGCTACGCCACGGCAACCCCAACCGAACATCTATTCTTACTAAAGGTCAACACAGGAGAACACAGACCGGAGGGATGTTCATCGTGCATATAGCGGACATAACCATGTTCTACGCCCCCGCCAGTGGAGGCGTGCGCACTTACCTGGATGCCAAGCATCGGCGCCTGGGCAATCGGCCCGGTATCCGCCACAGCCTCTTGATCCCCGGCGCTCACCTGAGTGAGCAGGACGGGATCTATAAGGTTCCAGCCCCTCCGCTCCCCTTTGGCAAGGGCTATCGCTTCCCGCTTCGCCTGGCTCCCTGGCGCAATGTCCTGCGCGATTTGCAGCCGGACCTGATTGAAGTCGGCGACCCTTATCTCACTGCCTGGGCCGCCCTCGATGCCCGACGGCAGCTTGATGTACCCGTCATCGGTTTTTATCACTCCGACCTGCCATTGCTGGTGAGCAACCGCATGGGCAACTGGTTCACACCCAACATCGAAGCCTATGTCAGCAAGCTGTACGGCAACTTCGACCGGGTCTTGGCGCCGAGTCAGGTCATGGCCGACAAGCTGATCGGGCTGGGCGTCAGGAATGTCTATGTGCAGCCGCTGGGCGTGGACTTGCAGACCTTCAATCCCGCCGCGCGCGACCCTGAGCTGCGCGCCGAGCTGGGCATCGCCGAAGATGCCCGCCTGCTGATTTTCGCCGGGCGCGGCTCCAAGGAAAAAAACCTGCCGGTGCTGCTCAAATGCATGAGGCGCCTGGGCGAGCGCTACCACCTGCTGTTGGTGGGTTCTTCCATGCCAGCC
The DNA here is from genome assembly GCF_025917275.1 of Pseudomonas agronomica. Lineage (GTDB taxonomy): Bacteria > Pseudomonadota > Gammaproteobacteria > Pseudomonadales > Pseudomonadaceae > Aquipseudomonas > Aquipseudomonas agronomica. Next base: position 863 of record NZ_JAOSHO010000533.1, read on the forward strand.
GTGGTGCCGGACAACGTCACCGTGGTCGATGAGTTCTGCCCCGCGCCGCAAGTCGCCCGGCTGATGGCAAGCGCCGACGCCCTGCTGCATGCCGGCGATCAGGAGACGTTCGGCCTGGTGATCCTTGAAGCCATGGCCAGCGGCATTCCAGTGGTGGCGGTCGCCGCGGGGGCATTCAATGAACTCGTCCAGGAAGATTGTGGCCTGTTGTGTTCACCGAACAATCCCCAGGCGATGGCGAACGCCGTGCGGCAACTGTTCGCCGAAGGCTGTCAGCAGCGCGGCGCCCGGGCACGTCGGCACGTGGAACGGCATTACGCCTGGGATTCGGTGGTTAACAGCCTGCTGGGCCACTACTACAGCGTGCTTGGCGCAGAGATGCCCATGCTGGCCAATGGGTGAGGCGCCGCCGATGACGATGAGTCCCTTACCCAGCGTGCTGTTGGTGCTCCACGACGTCGCGCCGCAGACCTGGCCCGATTACCAGCCCTTCGTCGAAGCCGTTGACGCCCTTGGACAGGTCCCGATGACCTGGCTGGTGGTGCCGGATTTTCACCACGCCAATGCGCTGGACGATCACCCCGGCTTTCGGCGCCTGCTCGACGGTCGGGTCGAGCGCGGCGATGAATTGGTCCTGCATGGTTATTACCACTGCGACGATGGCCCGCCCGCCACCCATCCCAAGGACTGGTTCATGCGCCGGGTCTACACCCACGAAGGCGAGTTCTACGACTTGTCCGAAAAGAATGCCCTCGCCCGCCTGCACGCCGGCATCGAACTGTTCCAACGGTATGAGTGGCCGCTGGAGGGTTTCGTCGCCCCAGCCTGGTTGATGAGCGAAGGCACTCGCCAGGCTTTGCGCCAGTTGCCCTTGCGTTACACCAGCGATACCCAGCACCTCTTTCGTTTGCCGGACTTCACGCCCATCGATGCCCCGGGGCTGGTCTGGAGCGCTCGCAGCGCCTGGCGCCGGGGCCTGTCGAAAATCATCAGCGACCGCCGGGAACAGCGCTGGCGCCAGGCACCGGTGATCCGCCTGGGCCTGCATCCGGTGGACATGCGCCACGGTTTTTCCCGCGACTATTGGTTGCGCACGCTGGAACGCCTGCTCGAAGAGGGTCGTGTGCCGATGACCAAGGCCGACTGGCTGGCAACCCAAGGCCTGCGGGTCAGTCACGCCGCATGAAGCGCCTGGCCTGGCTGGTCGCCGCCCTCCTCATCGCGTTGCTGGTGCCGATGCTGGTGGGCGGCGGGGAAATGTGGTCGCGGGTGCAGCGCTTCCCCTTGTCGCTGCTGCTGGTCATGCTCGGCATGATCGTAATCTGCTGGGCTTTGAATTCAGTGCGCCTGCGCTTGCTGCTGGGGGAACATCGCGAACGCATCGGAGGGCTGAAAAGCATGGGCGTGGTGATGTCCACCGAGTTCGCCATGTGCGCCACGCCCGGCGGCAGCGGTGGACCATTGACCCTGATGGCCTTGCTGGCGCGCAACGGTGTGCGCCCGGCCCATGGCAGCGCCGTGTTCGCCATGGATCAGTTGAGCGACTTGCTGTTTTTCCTTTGCGCCCTGTTGGGCATCCTGTTCTACGCGCTGTTCCAGAATCTCAGCCAACGCCTGGAATGGATGCTGGCGCTGAGCGCCGTGTCATTGTTCGGTGGCCTGCTCTGCTGCGGGCTGGTGGCGCGCTACCATCGTCGGCTGATTCTGTTGGGCGCACGGTTGCTGCGCCACCTGCGTGTACGCTCCAGCACGCGCCGGCGCTGGGGACGCAAGATCCTGCACTTCCTGGCGGCTTTCACCGACACGCTGAAGCTGCCTCGGCAGACGTTGTTCCAGGTGTTCGGCCTGACCTGCCTGCACTGGGCGCTGCGCTACAGCGTGCTGTATCTGGCGTTGAAAGGGCTGGGGGCGGATTTGCAATGGGCCTGGAGTTTCCTGATCCAGATGCTGTCCCTGAGCGCAGGACAGTTCAGCCTGCTGCCGGGCGGCGCCGGTGCGGCGGAGTTGACCTCGGCGGCGCTGCTCGCGCCCATGGTGGGTAAATCCACTGCGGCGGCGGCGATTCTGATCTGGCGGGCGGTGACGTATTACTTCTATCTACTGGCCGGAGGGCCGGTGTTCTTCATGATGGTCGGGCGACCGTTGATCAAGAAGCTGATCAGGCTGCGGCAGGCGTGACCGTTCACTGCTTGGGTTCGGAGTCGTCCTGAGGCTGCGGGTGCAAGTCTTCCCAGAGCTTTGCGGCATCCGGAAATTCGGTGCCATCTTCAGGGCTCAACGCTTCGGGATCATACCGGCTCAGGCAGCCCTCGCCGACGGTTGGCGGGGCTTTGGCGACGGCTTTGTCCAAGGGATCAGTCATGACTTAACTTGCTCCTCAAGGCTAATCGTGG
>NZ_JAOSHO010000534.1 GCF_025917275.1 Pseudomonas agronomica
CGCTCCCACACGTGGTCTCGGGTGTACATATCCAATATCCCTGGTATTAGTCTTCAAAATTTACAGCACTGCTGGTCGTAGGCCCGTTCTAGCGCCTAGACTTCGCCAGTCTTCAGCCCAGGAACCCACCGTGACTTCCATCTTCTGGTACGACTACGAGACCACCGGCATCAATCCGCGTTGCGACCGCCCCTTGCAAGTGGCGGGGATCCGTACCGATTTCGAGCTCAACGAAATCGACGCGCCGGTGAACCTCTACTGCCGGCCCAGCGATGACATCCTGCCGCATCCGGCCGCCTGTGCGATCACCGGCATAACGCCGGCGCAACTGGCGGAAAAAGGCTTGAGCGAAGCCGATTTCATGACCCGCGTCCACGCACAACTGGCTGCGCCCGGGACCTGTGGCGCGGGCTACAACACCTTGCGCTTCGACGATGAAATGACCCGCTACAGCCTGTATCGGAATTTTTTCGACCCCTATGCCCGGGAATGGCAGGGCGGCAACAGCCGCTGGGACTTGATCGACCTGGTGCGCGCCGCCTATGCACTGCGCCCAGAGGGGATCACCTGGCCGCAAGAGGACGGCCGCGTCACCCTCAAGCTCGAACGCCTGACCGCTGCCAACGGCATCGACCATGGCCAGGCCCATGATGCGTTGTCGGATGTGCGGGCGACGATTGCCCTGGCCCGGTTGATCCGCGAGAAACAACCCCGGCTCTATGAATGGCTGTTCCAGTTGCGCAGCAAACAGAAAGTGCTGGACCAGATTCGGCTGTTGCAGCCGATGGTGCACATTTCCGGGCGTTTCTCGGCGGCGCGAAACTACATCGGGGTGGTGCTGCCGCTGGCCTGGCACCCGAAGAACCGCAACGCCTTGATCGTCTGTGACTTGCACCTGGATCCCCAGGGATTGCTGGATCATGAGGCGCAGCTTTTGCGTCAACGGTTGTACACCCGCCGCGAAGACCTGCTCGACGGTGAACTGCCGGTGCCCCTCAAGCTCATTCACATCAACAAGTGCCCGGTGGTTGCGCCACTGGCTGTCCTGCGCGCCGAGGACCAGTTGCGGCTGCAGCTGGACATGGAAGGCGTTCGCGGGCGGGCGCTGCGGCTAACTGACGCACAGCATGTCTGGCAAGACAAACTCCAGGTTATTTATGGGCAGGAAGATTTCACCGCCAGCGAAGATCCCGAGCAGCAGTTATATGCGGGGTTTCTGGGGGATCGAGATCGCCGTTTATGTGAGCAAGTTCGCATGGCGGATCCAGCTCAATTGGCACAGGGGCATTGGCCTTTTGACGATGAACGACTGCCGGAATTATTGTTTCGATATCGTGCCCGCAACTTCCCCGACACCCTGGATCCAGAAGAGCAGGCACGCTGGAAACTATTTTGCCAGCAACGCCTGACGTCCCCGGAGTGGGGCGCACCTAATACATTGAACAGTTTTGATGAGGCGATGGCAGAGTGGATGGGGCTCTCTACATCATTGCAGCAAGAGGTTCTGCAGCAGTGGCAGGGCTACAGTCAACAATTGCGTAAGCGTTTTAGCCTTTGAATTGCCACGCGGCGATTCGATCCCAGGCGAGTAAAATGAAGGCATAAAAAAACGCCAGCAATCGCTGGCGTTTTTGGCTTTGCAAGCGCCGCGTAAAGCGCGGTGCCGGCTGGCAAGGCTTAGCCCAGCAGGGTTGCCCAGCCTTCTACCACGTCACCGCCCCACTTGGCTTTCCACTCTTTCAGAGTCTTGTGGTTGCCACCTTTGGTTTCGATGACTTCGCCGTTGTGCGGGTTTTTGTACTGCTTAACTTTGCGAGCGCGTTTGGTGCCAGTAGTTTTTGCAGCGCCACGAGGGGCTTTGGCCGATTTGGCTTCTGGGTCCAGCAGGGCAATGATATCGCGCAGGGACTTGGAATATTCGCCCATCAGAGTGCGCAGTTTGCCTTCGAATTCCAGTTCTTTTTGCAGTTTGTCGTCTTCGGACAGGTTTTTCAGGCGAGCTTGCAGTTCTTTGATGGCTTCTTCTGTAGCGCGGTATTCGTTGATCAGGGACATGGGGACTACCTTATGTAGGACGCGGGTGACAAGGAGACAGTGAAGCAATAGTAATCAGACAGTTTCATCAAGTAAACATTTAAGCCGTGTTTATTTAGTTAAATAGTGCAGTGTCACAAAATGATCGGCCCAATAAGTAACGTGATGTGCGCTCACATCTGTTCACACATATAGCGATGCCACCGCAGGCCAGGCCTTCCCTGCCTCGGCTGATCACGGAGAGGGCGGTGGTGTCATCAGTACTGCAGTTTTGCCGCACAGTGGCTAGAATGGCCGCCTTTGCGAAAGTTCTGGAGTTTCCCTAATGCGCACTTTTCGGCTGGTGATCGCTTGCCCGGACCGCGTCGGTATCGTTGCTAAAGTCAGTAACTTTCTGGCGTCCCATAACGGTTGGATCACTGAAGCAAGCCATCATTCGGACAATCAGAGTGGCTGGTTCTTCATGCGCCACGAGATCCGTGCCGACTCGCTGCCCTTCGGCATCGAAGCCTTTCGCGAGGCGTTCGCCCCCATTGCCGAAGAGTTCTCGATGGACTGGCGCATCACTGACACCGCGCAGAAGAAACGCGTGGTGCTGATGGCCAGCCGTGAGTCTCACTGCCTGGCTGACTTGCTGCACCGCTGGCACAGCGATGAGCTTGATTGCGACATCGCCTGTGTGATCTCCAACCATGACGACTTGCGCAGCATGGTGGAGTGGCACGGCATCCCGTACTACCACGTACCGGTCAACCCGCAGGACAAGCAACCGGCGTTCGTCGAGGTCTCGCGCCTGGTCAAGCAGCACGATGCCGAGGTGGTGGTGCTGGCCCGCTACATGCAAATCCTGCCGCCGTCCCTGTGCAGCGAATACGCGCACAAAGTCATTAACATCCACCACAGTTTCCTGCCATCGTTCGTGGGTGCGAAGCCGTACCACCAGGCTTCGATGCGCGGCGTGAAGCTGATCGGCGCGACGTGCCACTACGTGACCGAGGAGCTGGACGCCGGTCCGATCATCGAGCAGGACGTGGTCCGCGTCAGCCACAGCGACAGCATCGAAGACATGGTGCGATTCGGTCGCGACGTCGAGAAGATGGTGCTGGCGCGCGGCCTGCGTTATCACCTTGAAGACCGCGTGTTGGTGCACGGCAACAAGACCGTCGTCTTCTGATTCAACACATGACCCCGTGC
>NZ_JAOSHO010000535.1 GCF_025917275.1 Pseudomonas agronomica
AGCAAGCTCCCTCGCCGCGCCTTCGCATGAAGGGTCGACAAACAACTATGGACTCGGATAGATAGCTAGCTAATAATTGCGCCACCTTCCCAGCGATCTATCGTTACAACATCCCTAGAAGAGTTTCTCGCGTGCCCATTACCCTCCAGGCCTTGTTCGCCCCCGATCGCCTCGCTGTGCAGTTCGCCATCAAGACCGTGCTCGGTGGCGGCCTGGCGCTGTGGCTGGCGTTGCGCTTGGGCCTGGAGCAACCGTCCTGGGCGCTGATGACTGCATTCATCGTCGCCCAGCCGTTATCCGGGATGGTGGTCCAGAAGGGTTTGGCGCGGTTGCTCGGCACCCTGGTGGGAACCATCATGTCGGTGGTGTTCATGGGTCTGTTCGCCCAGACGCCATGGTTGTTCCTGCTGGCGCTGGCGCTGTGGCTGGGCGTGTGCACGGCCTGTTCGACGCTGTTGCGCAGCGCCTGGTCCTATTCGTTCGTGCTGGCGGGCTACACGGTGGCGATTATCGCCTTGCCCGCCGTTTCCCATCCGCTTGCGGTGTTTGATCAAGCCGTTGCGCGCTGCACCGAAATCAGCCTGGGCATCGCCTGTGCCACGGCGGCGAGTGCGCTGCTCTGGCCGCTGCGGGTCGAGCGACAACTGGCGGACCAGGCCCGTGCGGCCTGGCTGAGCGGCATGCAGGCGGCCCGCGCCACGTTGGCGGGTGATGCCCAGGCGCGCAAGGGTTTGCTTGAGATCCTCGGCAAGATCGTCGCGGTGGATGCCCAGCGTGAACACGCCTGGTTCGAAGGCAGCCTGGGCCGCCAGCGTGCCCGGGCCATCAGCGGCTTGAGCCAGAAATTGTTGATGCTGTTGCGTATTTCCCGTTCGGTGCGCAGGCAGTGGAAACAGCTCGAGCCGCAGGAAGCCGAAGCGCTTCAGCCGTGGATGGACGAGGTGCAGCAAGCCCTGGAGGCGGACAGCCCGGCACTGCAGGCGTTACGACCGCGGGTCTGGGACGCCTCTCACGACCCGCAGATCAGCTCGGCGCAAAGTTATTGCCTGGCTCGTTTTGCCTTGCTGCTCGATACCGCCTTGGCCGCCTGCGCGGCGCTGGCGGCGGTGCAGGAGGGCAGGGCGACGGTAGACCCGCCGCGAACCCTGGCGCCGCACCGCGATCTGTCCCTGGCCATGGTCTTCGGTGCCCGCAGTGCCCTCGCGTTCCTGGCAGTGTCGTGTTTCTGGCTGGCAACCGCCTGGCCTGCGGCGTCCGGCGCGCTGGTGCTCACTTGCGTGGTGTGCAGCCTGTTCGCCAGCCGGGAAAACGGCGCGCAAATCGGCATGAGTTTCTTGCGGGGCATTCTGCTGGCGGTGCCGACGGCGTTCGTGATTGGCGAAATCCTGCTGCCACAATGGAACAGTTTCGCGATGCTCTGCATGGCCATGGGCGTGCCGCTGTTCCTCGGGGCGCTGGGGATGGCCAAGCCGCCGATATTTGCCACGGCCACTTCGTTCTGCCTGCATTTCGTGGTGTTGGTGTCACCGCTCAACGCGATGAAGTACGACGTCGCGGCTTTTTTCAATAACGCCCAGGCGATGATGATTGGCGTGGGCGCGGCGGTGTTGGCTTTCAAGCTGCTGATCTTGCGCAACCCGGCCTGGCACAGTCGTCGGCTGCTGGCGGCGACCCTGGATGACCTGGTGCGTCTGACCCATCGCAACCTGGGCGGTGCCGAGAGCTGGTTTGGCGGGCGCATGGCCGACCGATTGCTGCAACTGGCCCGGCACTATCCCGAACTGCCGGTGCCGGCGCGTAGCCGTTGGGACGATGGTTTGCTGGGCCTGGACATCGGCGATGAGCTACTGCACCTGCGCTTGAGCCTGGCCGTCGCCCAAACCCCCGAAAGCCCAGTCCAGCGCCGTTATTTCGAAACGTTGGAGCAGGTTTTGGAGCACGGCCCGGCCGGTGACCAGGCCGAGGCGTTGGCCCAGGTGAGCGACGACTACCTGCAGGTGTTGTCCCGGCAACCTTCCAGCGATGCGCTGAAACTGGCCCAGGGCGCCATCGTGCAATTGCAGAACAGTTGGCGCGCCTGGTGTCGCCAACACGAATCCGAACGAGGGGGACTCAGCCATGGGCTTGCGTGAATGGTCGATCGGCGGGGTGTTGCTCAGCCCGTTCCTGATTTACGTGGTGCTGGCCTTGCTGGCGACTGGTGCGTTGCGCCTGTTGCTCGGCCTGCTGCCGGCCGGGCGCTGGATCTGGCACGAAGCCTTGTTCGATTGTGCCCTGTATGTCTGTGTCCTGACTGTCATTACCCTGGTCCTCGGACCGTTATGAGGAGTTGAACATGCGTACCTCCGTACGTGTCGCCGTCACGTTGTGCGTGGTGGCCGTGGCGATCTTCGCCGGGTTTCATTTGTGGCAGTACTACATGCTCACGCCCTGGACCCGTGACGCGCGAATCCGCGCCGACGTGGTGGTGATCGCCCCCGACGTCTCGGGCTGGGTGCGCGAGCTCAAGGCCGTGGATAACCAGCAGGTCAAGGCCGGTGATTTATTGCTGAGTATCGATCGCGAGCGTTTCGAGGCCGCCGTGGAGAAAGCCCGGGCGGTGGTCCAGACCCGTCAGCAACAGTTGAGCCTGCGTGAGCACGAAGCCAGTCGCCGGGCCGCCCTGGGGCCCCAGGCCATCAGCGCCGAGTTGCGCGAGAACGCCCAGATCAACGCCGGCATTGCCCGAGGTGAACTGCGCGAGGCCCAGGCCGAAGCGAAGGTCGCCGAGTTGAACCTGGCCCGCAGCCAGGTCCTGGCTCCCCGTAGCGGCCACATCACCAACCTGCGCCTGGCCGAAGGCAACTACGTGAATGCCGGGCAACCGGTCATGGCGCTCATTGATGACGCGACGTTTTATGTACAGGCCTATTTCGAAGAAACCAAACTGCCGAGGATTCGCGTGGGCGATCCGGTCAAGGTCTGGTTGATGAGCGCCGGGCATGCGCTGGAAGGTCATGTGGAAAGCATCAGCCGCGGCATCACCGACCGCAACACCAACCCTGACGCGCAGCTGCTGGCAGAAGTCGAGCCGACCTTCAACTGGGTGCGCCTGGCCCAGCGCATTCCGGTGCGGATCAAGCTCGACAAGGTGCCGGAAGGGGTAACGTTGAGCGCGGGGATGACGGCGAGTGTGCAGGTGCGGGACGAGCAGCAATAAGCGCTGCGCTGCGCCCCC
>NZ_JAOSHO010000536.1 GCF_025917275.1 Pseudomonas agronomica
CAGTTCAGTGAAGGCGGCACCGAGCATCACGTGTTCGAAGCTTCGGTCAACGACTCGACGGCGGCCAGGCCACAGAATGAGATCAGCGACTGTGTCTGGCACCCGCTGGAGGCCATTGCCCAATTGCAGATGAAGAAAGGCATGCGCGAGATACTTGAGGCGTTTCGGCGCAGGTTGTAGATCGTCGCAAAACAAGCTCAGTCATTGCGGACCGTTGTCAGAATTGCGGCCCACAAACGAAAAAGGGTTTGCATCAGCTTTCGCTCGCAAACCCTTGATCTTGGATGGTGCCCGAAGCCGGAATCGAACCGGCACGCCCTTACGAGCGGGGGATTTTAAGTCCCATGCGTCTACCAGTTTCGCCATTCGGGCGGTAGCGCGGTCAAGCCGTGTGAAACTGACAAATAGGTATCTGACAGGTTCGCGGCGGGTGCAACAGAGGGGGAAATATATACATCCCTCCCCGGTGAAGCAAGGCGGCCGGTGCCCTTTTCAAGACAAAACCTTTCATTGCTCCGCAAATAAAAAAGCTCTGTAGATCATGGATCTACAGAGCTTTTTAAAAGTGGAGGCCGAAGTCGGAATCGAACCGGCGTAGGTGGATTTGCAATCCACTGCATAACCATTTTGCTATTCGGCCTCAATACGCCCGATGCAATGAAACCCATCAGACGAATACAAACTGATCAGGATACGGCCGCCAATAGCGAGCTATCTCCTTGAAAACATTGAAGTTTTTTACACCTCGATGCATTCGATGGGCGCAATTATGTACTCATTTGCCTAGGCTGACAACCCCTTGATTTCAAAAAAAAATTGCTCGGGAGCCAACGCCAGGGATCGTTACCCACGCAACGCAACGCGCCGAAACAGGCCTTGGGTCCGGCTCATCGGGAAACCCCTGACGCCAACGGAACAACCGCCTTCGCCTTGGTTCATCCCTTATGTCGTCCCTTGGATCAGTAAGGAGAATCGTCATGACTGAACGCCCAAAACTGGTGGCGAGCCGGGCCCCGGTACCCACACCGTCTCATCCCAATCTCGGCACGCCGGAGCGACTGCTGTCGCTGGTCGCGGGTTCATTGTTGATTGCCAACGGCCTTCGTCAGGGCGGATTGAAGGGCTTGCCGCAAATGCTCCTCGGTGGGTGCGCTGCCTGGCGAGCCTATTCCGGCACGTGCAGAATCAAGCGAGCCCTGACTCACAGCCCCTTCGAGCAGACGTTCGAGCAAGATCGCGATTGGGACGGCAGCAAGGTGATTTCCCGAAGCATCACGATTGGCAGGCCCCGGGACGAGGTGTACGCGTTTTGCAGCGACCCGGCCAATCTTGGCGCATTGATGCCGTGGGTCGACACCATCGAGCAGACCGGCGAACGGACCTATCGCTGGGTCGCCCATGGCCCGATGGACAAGACGCTGCATTGTGACCTCGAACAGTGCGAGCCCAAGGAAGGCCGCAAACTGCATTGGATCGCCGGACCGGGCCGACGATTCAAGCATGATATCCAGATGCACTTCAGCGACGCACCGGCCGGCCTAGGCACGCAGATCAAAGTCATCGTGGCATGCGAAACACCCCTCGGCGCAGCCGGCTATGCACTCGCCGCCGCCATTTCCCGGTTCTCCGACAAAGCCTTGCTGAACGTGTTGCGCAGCATCAAGCAGCAACTCGAGACGGGTGAAGTCAGCACCAACAAGATGCGCGATCCGCAGACGAAGGATTTTCTCTTCGTACATCCGGCCTCCAGCGCGACGCAAGCACCGGCCAGTGACTCACCCACTGACAAATCCGAACTCAATGGAGGTACCGTCTGATGCGCGCATTGACTTGGCAAGGCCCAAACAAGCTACAAGTCGAGACTGTCGACGATCCCTCCATCCTCAATCCCCGCGATGCGATCGTGCGAGTCATCCTGTCATCGGTATGCGGCTCCGACTTGCACCTACTGGGCGGCTACGTGCCGACCATGCAGGCCGGCGACATCATCGGGCATGAATTCATGGGCGAAGTGGTGGAGACTGGCTCCGCCGTTACGCAGTTCAAGAAAGGCGATCGGGTTGTCACGGTGTCGATCGTCGGTTGCGGCGAATGCGAGCACTGCCGACGCTCGGACTTTTCCTGCTGCGACAACTCCAATCCAAACCCCACCGCAACGGACATTGCCTACGGCCAACCCGCCTGCGGCATTATCGGCTACAGCCACGCCTTCGGCGGTTATGCCGGCAGCCACGCCACTTACATCCGCGTACCTTTCGCCGACGTCAACCTGTTCTCCATCCCGGACGGCGTCAGTGACGAGCAAGCCGTGTTCGTCTCCGACGCAGTGCCCACCGGCTTTTTTGCCGCCGATAACGCCGACATCCAGCGCGGCGATACGGTCGCGGTCTGGGGGTGTGGTGGGGTCGGGTTGATGGCGATGTCCAGTGCCTATCTGTTGGGCGCCGAACGGGTGATCGCCATCGACCGATTCCCCGATCGCTTGCGGTTGGCCGAAGAGAAGGCGGGGGCCATCGCCTTGAACTACGAGACCACGGACATACACGCCGCCCTGCTGGAACTGACCGGCGGCCGAGGCCCGGATCGCTGCATCGATTGCGTCGGCATGGAAGCCCACGGCACCGAAGTCGATTATTTCTACGACAAGACCAAGCAGATGCTGCGCCTGCACACCGAGCGCGGAACGGTGCTGCGCCAATCGATCCGGGCCTGTCGCAAAGGCGGGACGGTGTCGGTGGTCGGGGTGTATGGCGGCTTGCTGGACAAGTTTCCGATGGGGGCGATCGTCAACAAGTCATTGACCCTGCGCTCCGGCCAGCAACCGGGACAGCGTTATGTGAAGCGGCTGTTCGAGCACATCCAGAAAGGTGAACTGGACCCCTCCTATCTCCTGACTCATCCCATGGGCCTGGAACAATCGGTGGAGGGTTACGCAATGTTCAAGGAGAAACGCCAGGATTGTTTGCGAGCAGTTTTTCGGCCGGAGTGAGGATCGGCCCCATGGAGAGAGCTTGTTCCCGCAGGGCTGCGATTTTTTGCGGATGGCGGTACCCCGTGTGAAAGATCAAAAGATCGCAGGCGGCCTCTCGTAGGAGCTGCCGAGCGAAGCGAGGCTGCGATCTTTTAATCTTTTGATCTTTCGCTTCAGACTCAATCTGGCTTGGAAAGATCGCAGCCTCGCTTCGCT
>NZ_JAOSHO010000537.1 GCF_025917275.1 Pseudomonas agronomica
GAGCGAGCCTGCTCGCGAAAGCGGCCCTCCGGCCAGCGGAGACGCCGAGTTGATTAACGCGCCGGCTGGCTCGTCAGAGAGAACCCGAAGGTGTTGACCCCGTCCTTGCTATGGGCGAACACCCGCCCGCCGTGCATGGAGGCTACCGCCCGCACGATGGAAAGCCCCAGGCCATGATGTGCGTCACTCCTGGCCCTCGCGGCGTCGGCTCGATAGAAACGCTCGAACAGGCGCTCCAGGTGCACGTTTTCAATGGGCTCACCGGCATTGGAGACGCTCACCTCGGCCTGCATGCCATGGCTGACCAGGCTCACCGTGATCGTGCTGGTCGGCACCGCGTATCGCGCGGCGTTCTGGATCAGATTGGCCAGGGATCGGTGAAACAAACGGCGGTCAATACGCACTCGCATGTCGCCTTGGATCACCACGCTCAGCTGTTTGTCGTGCAAGACCGGTTCCAGGTATTCCACGGTTTTCGACGCTTCCTCGCAGAGCGAAACGTCGCTGAGTTCAGTAGCCCGCTGCCCGCTTTCGGCGCCCGCCAGGAACAGCATGTCATTGACGATGGTGCCCATCCGTTCCAGCTCTTCAAGGTTCGATTGCAGCAAGTCCTGAAGCTCATTCACGTCTCGTCCGTGGGCCAGCGCGACCTGGGTCTGGCCAATCAGGTTGGTCAAGGGCGTGCGCAGTTCATGGGCGACATTGGCGTTGAACCCCTCAAGCTGGCACCAGGCGGCTTCCTGGCGCGCCAGGGCGCCGTTGAACGACACCGCCAGTTCCTGCAATTCCCCAGGCAGCGCCTCGGTGTCCAAGCGTTGTTTCGAATCCCCCGGCGGCAGGCTGTTGGCCTGGCGGCTCAAGCGCCGGACGGGTGCCAGGCCAAAACGCGCGATCCAATAGCCCAGCAGTGCCACCAGCACCACGCCCAGCGCCGACGTGAGGATCAATGTCTGGGTGAAGTGATCCAGGGTCTTCATGAACGGCGTTGAGTCGAGCCCCACGATAAAACGCAACTCCGGACGACTGCCCATGGCGGCAATGGTCTCGACCAGCAGGACCATGGGGCGGTCCCGGCCAGGTATCGTGACGCTGGAAAATCCATCCGGGCGCGTCGACCAGTCCCGGCCATCCGGCATCGCACCGCCATAGCTGTAGGTCGGGTTGTCAACCAGGACCCAATAGCGCACGCGTTCGTCGGCCGGCGTCAGGCCGTCGAGCTTCTGCCGCAACCCCACCCAGAATTGCGGAGAATCATATTTCGCCAGCACCGGGTCGAGAACCGAGTGGCGCAGGGTCAACTCGTTTTGCATCTGGTCTTCGAGCGATTGCTTCAAGGAACAGCGCAACAACGTCGCGCAAACGGCGGTGATAAGCATGACCGCGAGGGCAAACATCAGGGCGAGCCGCTTGGAGATCGAGCTTTTCATCACAGCGCACCGACTTGCCTGTCACTCGCTTCGCGGCTCTCCAGCACATAACCCATCCCCCGGACGGTATGCAGCAATTTGCGCGGATACGGCGCGTCAACCTTGGCGCGCACACGCTTGATCGCCACTTCGACCACGTTGGCGTCGCTGTCGAAATTCATGTCCCAGACCTGCTCGGCAATCATCAATTTGGAAAGAATCTCGCCCTGGTGCCGGGCCAGCAGGCTCAACAGGCAGAATTCCTTGGCCGTCAGGTCCAACCGCAACCCGGCACGGGTGACCTTGCGAGCCTGCAGGTCGACCTCCAGGTCGTCGATGCGCAGGTGCGTGGGATCGACCGCGTCATCGGCGCGCCGCCGGATCAATGCCTGGACGCGCGCGACCAGTTCGGCAAAGGAAAAGGGCTTGGCCAGGTAGTCATCGGCGCCCTCTCGCAACCCTCGGACGCGATCGTCCACCGTGCCCCTTGCCGACAACATGATGACCGGGGTCTTCTTGCGCAGACGCAGCCCCTGCAACACGCCGTAGCCGTCCTTGCCCGGCAACATGACATCGAGGATCACCACGTCGTATTCCATTTCCAACGCACAGTGCAGGCCATCGATGCCATTCGTCGCGACATCGACAATGTAGCCGAGCTCACTCAAGCCACGATGAACATAGGAGGACGTTTTTTCTTCGTCCTCGACAATGAGCAAGCGCATCGGGTATCTCCTCTCCGGAAACGGGGGCAACCCACAGAGTCTAGACAGCGAAGGTGTCCGCAGACTGACCGCTTCCTGACATTCTTGTCAGAAATCGTTTCCGCCCTGCCATACTGGCCGGCAGCGCTGGTAACCGGTGGCCTTGCTCCGCAGCCCTCACAAAAACAAATAGGAAAATGCCATGCCAGACACAAACGGAAAGTACCCCGTGGCACTGATCAGCGGGGTTGGCAGCCAGATGGGAATCGGTATGGCGATCGCCCGCAGGCTGGGTGCCGCCGGTGCCAGGCTGATCGTCACTGCCAGCAGCGCGCGCATTGCGCAACGTGTCGAGGAACTACGGGCCGAAGGCTTCGAGGTAGAAGGACGGGCCCTGGACCTCACCGATGAGCGACAAGTGCGTGAGTTCGGCCTGTGGGCCGAGTCAGTTTGGGGGCGGATCGATGTGCTGGTAAACAACGCGGGCATGGCCATGCAAGGCAGCCCGGAGTCGTTTGCCGAAGTGGCGACTTTGGATCTGGAAACATGGAACCTGTCACTGGCCCGGAACCTGACAACGGCGTTCCTGCTGACCCGTGCCGTCCTCCCCGGCATGCAGGCGCGCAATTATGGCCGCATCGTCAATATCAGCTCCACCACCGGTACCCGCTGCAGCAACCCCGGCGAGGCTGCCTATAGCGCTGCGAAGGCGGCCATGGTGGGGATGAGCATGGGTTTGGCGCTTGAAGTCGCCCGGCAGGGAATCACGGTCAATTGCGTCGCGCCCGGCTGGATCGCTACCGGCTCGACCACCGCCGAAGAAGCCCATGCAGCGCGCTACACGCCAATGGGCCGGGCGGGACGCCCCGAAGAAGTCGCCGCCCTGGTGGCTTTCCTGGCATCCGCTGAGTCCAGCTACATCACCGGTGAGGTCATGGTGGTGGATGGCGGCAACTGTCTGGTGGAGAACAAGGCGCCGGGGCGCTGATTCACAAGACGAGGTCGATAAACCCGTGGCAAGGAAGCTTGCCCCCGCTCGGCGCTGTAGGAGCTGGCGAAGCCTGC
>NZ_JAOSHO010000538.1 GCF_025917275.1 Pseudomonas agronomica
GCGAGAGCAAGCTCCCTCGCCACAAAGGCTGATCTTACAGGCATGAAAAAGGGAGCCATGTTCCATGGCTCCCTTTTTCATTTACCGCCCAGCGATCAAGGATACTGCTGGTAAGTCTGGCCCTGCTGCTGCGCCGGCGCCTGGTACTGCTGCCCCGGAATGGCCTTGAGATTGACCTCGACCCGACGATTCTGCGCACGGCCATTGACGTCGGCGTTGCTCGCCACCGGATTGTCCGGGCCGGCGCCACGTGCCGAGAGGTTGGCACCGCTCACGCCCTGGGACGTCAGGTAGGTCGCCACGCTCTGGGCACGGCGCTGGGACAGGTCCATGTTGTGCTGGCGGCTGCCGGTGCTGTCGGTGTAGCCGACGATTTCGATCTGGTTCTGGTTGAACTCCTTGAGGGAGTTGGCCAGGTTGTTCAGCGGCTGGTAGAAGCTGGACGCGATGTTCGCCGAGTCGGTGGCGAAGGTGATGTTGCCCGGCATGATCAGCTTGATCTGATCGCCCTGGCGCTGCACTTCAACACCGGTATTGGCCATGCTCGCACGCAGTTTCTTTTCCTGCTGGTCGGCGTAGTAACCGTAGCCGGCCGCCGAGGCGCCCACCACTGCGGCGCCGATCAACGCGCCCTTGCCGCGGTTATCGTGACCGATAGCCGCACCGGCCAGCGCCCCCGCCAATGCACCGAGGCCGCCGTACTTGGCGGTTTTGCTCATACCCGAAGATTCGGTAGAGGCCTGGCCCTGGTTGTCATAGGGGTTGGGCGACGCACAGCCGGACAACAGGGCCACGGCAGTAGCGACAACGATCAAGCGACGCGAGGTGAACATGGAGATGCTCCTGGGATTTTCAGTCTGGTTGCCAAAGTGTAGGCAATCGACTCTGGCTGGCGTTGGAACGCGACAATCGTTAAAAATTCCGTCCCGCTGCGCCGCGCTTCGCCCTGACTGGAAAACACCGCTCGTCGCCCGATCGAAGACGTTTCACGCCTGCGCCAAACTACGACTCACGCCCCTGGCGATCATCTCCACTTCCCGCCCGTCAATCGTCAGCGGCGGCAACAGCCGGATGGTCTTGCCCCGGGTCACGTTGATCAACAAGCCATGGTCCCGGGCAGCGCAAAGGGCCAGGTCGCGCACCGGTTGCTTGAGCTCGATGCCGATCATCAACCCTTGGCCGCGAATCTGGAGCACGTTCGGGTTATCCACCAACCCAGCCCGCAACCGGCTGAGCAATTGCTCGCCTTGGCGCCTGGCGTTTTCCACCAGGCCTTGCTCCTCGATGATGTCCAGCACCGTGCAGCCGACGCGACAGGCCAGCGGATTGCCGCCAAACGTACTGCCATGGCTGCCGGGGGTGAACAGCTCGGCGGCCTTGCCCCGGGCCAGGCAGGCACCGATGGGCACACCATTGCCCAAGCCTTTGGCGAGGGTCATGACGTCCGGCACGATGCCCTCGTGCTGGAACGCGAACCACTGGCCGGTGCGGCCGATACCGGTCTGGATCTCGTCCAGCATCAACAACCAGGCACGCCGGCTGCACAGGTCCCGCAGCGCCCGCAGGTAACCCGGCGGCGCGAGCTGCACGCCACTTTCCCCTTGGATCGGCTCCACCAGAATCGCGACGATACGCTCGCCATGGGCCTGCTGGATTTTTTCCAGCGCCGCGAGGTCGCCAAACGGCACCTTGATAAAGTCCCCCGGCAACCGATTGAACCCCAGCCGCACCGATGGGCCGTCGCTGGCAGACATGGTGCCCAGCGTGCGCCCATGGAAAGCATTGTCCATGACCACGACCAGCGGCTGCTCGACGCCTTTGTGCCAGCCATGCAGACGCGCCAGTTTCAACGCGGTTTCGTTGGCCTCGGCTCCGGAGTTGTTGAAAAACGCCCGGTCCATTCCCGAAAGCTGCGTGAGTTTGCCGGCCAACCGTTGCTGCCAGTCGATGCTGTACAGGTTGGAGGTGTGCAGCAACAGGCCGGCCTGTTCACTGATGGCCGCCACCAGCCGGGGATGGGAATGCCCGACGTTGGTGACCGCCACGCCCGCCACCGCGTCGAGGTACTCGCGACCGTCCTGGTCCCAAAGGCGCGTACCCAACCCATGGGTGAAATTCAGCGGCAGGGGTTGGTAGGTGGTCATCAGGCAGGCGGCGGTCATGACATCGAGCTCCATTGGATGGTTTTTTCCAGTATGGTTAGCCACCCTCAATGGATAAACATCGCCTTACTTCAATCATTTAAAAGCCGAGCTTGATAATGGACCTGTTCCAGGCAATGACCGTTTACGTGAAAGTCGTGGAAGCCGGCAGCCTGACGGCGGCGGCCCAGGCGTGCGAGATGTCCACCACCATGGTGGGCAATCACCTTCGCGCGTTGGAGCAGCGCCTCGGCGTGCGCCTGATCAACCGGACGACGCGGCGCCAGCGCCTGACCGAGTTCGGCGCGACCTACTATCAACGCTGCCTGGAAGTCATCGGGCTGGTCGCCGACTCCGAGCGCCTGGCGGAGCAGACCCAGGGCGACCCCACCGGCACCTTGCGCATCACCGCGCCGCTGACCTTCGGCACGGAGCTCCTGGCGCCAGCCCTGGCCGAATTCAGCCAGCGCTACCCACAGGTCAAGCTCGACGTGGTCTTGACCAACCAGCGACTCGACCTGCTCGACCACGGTTTCGACGTCGCCGTCCGCCTGGGCCCTGTCGATCCCAAGCTGATCGCCCGCCCCCTGGTGGACTACACCTTGACCATCTGCGCGTCCCCGGCTTACCTGGCACGGCGAGGCACGCCACGACAACCCGATGACCTGCAACAGCACGACTGCCTGTCGTTTGCCTATTCTGCCGCTGACGAATGGCGCTTCGCCCAGGACCTCTGGCCTATCAACGGGCCAGAAGGCGAAATCAAAGTGCCGGTGACCGGGCCGATGCTGATCAACAGCTCCTCGGGCCTGCATCGCGCCGCCCTGGCCGGCATGGGTGTGGTGATGCTGCCGGACGCGCTGGTGGCGCAGGATCTGAAGGACGGGCACTTGGTGGCGCTGCTGCCGGACTATCAGTTGCCCCATCGGCCAATGAGCCTGGCGTACGCCCAGGATCGCTATCGTTTGCCGAAGCTGCGCAGTTTTGTCGAGTTTGCGCTGGAGAAGTGGGGCAAATCTCAATAATGC
>NZ_JAOSHO010000539.1 GCF_025917275.1 Pseudomonas agronomica
CCAACCAACAAATCCAAAACCGCCCGTAAGCCCCCCTACCCCCCCGGACTCTGCCGAAAACTCACCGCCAACCGATTCCAGCTATTGATAGTGCTAATCGCCATAGTCAGGTCCACCAGTTCCTCTTCACTAAAACTGCCACAGGCCAACGTATAGACGTCATCCGGCACTTGGCTCTCAGCCAACAGCGTGACCGCTTCAGTCCAAGCCAGCGCGGCCCGTTCTCGGTCGGTGAAAAAGCCGCTGTCGCGCCATACCGCCACCGCATAAAGCCGCCGCTCCGTCTCGCCCTGGCGGCGCGCGTCCACCGAGTGCATGTCGGTGCAGAAGGCGCAGCCGTTGAGTTGCGAGGCGCGGATCTTGATCAGGTGCAGCAACGCCGGCTCGATGCTCAGGCGGCTGGTCAGTGCTTCCAGGCCGATCATTGCCCTCATCGCGCCGGGGGACGCGCTGTAATAATCCAGGCGCGGACTCATGGTGGGCTCCGTAGTGGTTGGTAAAACCACGGTAGGACGTCGAGGCCATCAGCGACAGGTCCAATCCGTCGATAAACGCCCACGCAACTTCTCCGCGCCAGTGTATTGCGAGTAATCTTGCGCTCTCGGTCCTTGCCGCAAACGATCACCCAGGAGCCCACGGGTATGGAACTTCATGTCGTCATCAACGGCCGCAAGGACCTGACGGGCCAGTTGTATCGGCAATTGCGCAGCGCCATCGAAAGCGGGCGGCTGGCCGCTGGCACGCAACTGCCGCCCAGTCGCCTGCTGGCCGAGCAGTTGGGCATTTCGCGCAAGACCGTTTCCGACACCTACGCGCAACTGACCTACGAAAATCTCCTCACCGGCGTCATCGGCAAGGGCACGTATGTCAACGCTCGCCCGGCCAGCATCGTGCGCAAGCAAAGCCATCGCGAGCTCGCTGGCGCCGATGTGGTCGAGACCTGGCGCAACATGCCGGACTTGCTGCGCCATCCGCCACCCGAGAGCGCGCTGCGCTATGACTTCATCGGCGGTGCCACCGGCAAGGGCCAGTTTCCCCTGGACGACTGGCGTCGCTGCACCGCCCATGCCCTGCGCCAGATCGCCAATGCCAAGGGTTTCTACAGCCAGCCCGAAGGCTTGCCGGCGCTGCGCAACGCCATCGCCCGGCATATCGCGTTTTCCCGTGGGGTCAATTGCCAGGATGATGAGGTGGTGGTGTGCAACGGCGCGCAACAGGCCTTGGACCTGATTTCCCGGGTACTGACCCGTCCGGGCAGCCTGGTCGCCATGGAGGACCCCGGCTATCCGCCGGCGCGCCTGCTGTTCGGTTCCCATGGCGCGACGGTGGCCGGGGTGCCGGTGGATGAGCAAGGCATGCGCGTGGACTTGATTCCCGACGGCACGCGGTTGATCTACGTGACGCCATCCCACCAGTTTCCCCTGGGCATGCCCATGAGCCAGCCCCGGCGCGAGGCCCTGCTGGCACGGGCCTATGAACTGGGCGCGATCATCATCGAAGACGACTACGACAGTGAATTCCGCTACGAAGGCCGCCCCACCGACTCGTTGCAGAGCATGGACGAGCGCGGGATCGTGGCGTACGTCGGGACCTTTTCCAAGACCTTGCTGCCGGAACTGCGCCTCGGCTACGCGATCCTGCCACCGGCGATTCTCGAGGCGGTGATCCTGGCCAAGCGCCTCACCGACCAGCACACCTCCACCCTGCCCCAATGGGCGCTGGCGAAATTCATCGCCGAGGGCTGCCTGCTCAAGCACATCCGCCGCTGCCACGCCCTGTATGCCGGCCGGCGCGAGCGAATCCTGGCGCGCATGGGCGATGACCTGTCCCCCTGGTTCGAGGCCGTGCCCACCACGGCGGGTTTCCACATGGCCGTACTGTGCAAGGTGCCCATCGACCTGCCATTGGTGATCGAACTGGCGAAGAAAGCCGAAGTCGGGCTCTACAGCCTCGACGGTTTCTTTAACGAGGCGCCGGTGCGTCCAGGCCTGATCCTGGGTTTTGGCGCCATTGAACTGCTCGACATCGATATCGCCCTGGACCGTCTGCGAGACATCCTGCAGCAGGTTGCCTGACCGATTGGACTGGGCGTTTATCCGCCCATTGGCTGTTTTAGCCTTGTCCCGTCGGGCCTATCCTGCTTGGGTGTGATCAGATCCCGTTCGACTTGATTCAGGAGCCAGGACAATGTCTCGCCAAGTGATCAACACCGTTCAGGTGCAGGCCGCCGCCGGGCGCTCGGAAGAACTGGGCCGGCAGTTGCAGCAAATCGTCGAAACCCTGCGGGCATTGCCAGGCTGCGATGCCTACCTGGTCGATCGCTGCCCGGAAAACAGCGACCGCTGGAACGTAAGCGCCCGCTGGCGATCGGAAGCGGACATGCAGGCCCATTTCAATTGCCCCGAAGTTCAGGGTTTCATCAGCTTGCTGGAAAGCCGCCTGGCGCGAAGCGTGGACTTCAACAGCTTTCCGGTGGTGTGAATGGGCTCACGACTTGCTCCCGCCGGATCCTGTAGGAGCTGCCGAGTAAAGCGAGGCTGCGATCTTCTTCGGACACTCGTGTTCCAAGATCAAAGATCGCAGCCTCGCTTTGCTCGGCAGCTCCTACGTAGCGGGAGCAAGCTCCCTCGCCACGGGTGGTCTACCTATCTTTCAAAAAATTGGACGTTTGTCCCCGGTACCTTGGGGCTTAGGGTGAAGGCGAATTCACTCCACACCACAAAGGTCCCGCCCCATGAAAACCCTCTACCTGATCGCCGCCCTGAGCTTGCTTCCCATTGCCCCGCTCTACGCCCACGAGGCCGGGCCGTCGGAGAAGGTCCAGGTGCTGCAGGAGAAGCTGCTGAAAAACCTGCCTGGCAAAAAGGCCATGATGTTGACCGTCGACTATGCACCAGGCCAGTCCTCCATCGCCCATAAGCATGACGGCACGGCCATGGCCTACGTGCTCGAAGGCGCGATCACGTCCCAGGTCAAGGGCGAGCCGGCGATCACCTACAAGGCTGGCGAGTTCTGGTACGAAGCCGCCGGTTCCGAGCACCTGGTGTCGAAAAACGCCAGCGCCACCCAACCGGCCAAGCTCCTGGTGTTCATGGTGATGGGCGAGGATGAAGCGGTGTTGATTCCGCTGAAGGACTGAGCCGCAACTTTTGTCACCTCAGAGCATCC
>NZ_JAOSHO010000054.1 GCF_025917275.1 Pseudomonas agronomica
AGGCCGTAGGTCGGCTGTGTGGCGAGGTGACGGGCGAGGGTCAGCGCTTGATCGCGCAGTTCGGCGTCGTCGACGACGCGGTAGATCAACCCCCATTGTTCGGCTTGCTCAGCCGTCAGGCGGTTGCCGAGCAAGGCCAGGGCCTTGGCGCGCGCCATGCCGACCAGGCGCGGCAAGGTCCAGGTGCCACCGGAATCGGGAATCAGGCCGATCTTGCAGAACGCCTGGATGAAGCTGGCCGAACGCGCCGCCAGTACCAGGTCGCAGGCCAGGGGGATGTTGGCCCCTGCGCCGGCCGCCACGC
Source organism: Pseudomonas agronomica (assembly GCF_025917275.1). Lineage (GTDB taxonomy): Bacteria > Pseudomonadota > Gammaproteobacteria > Pseudomonadales > Pseudomonadaceae > Aquipseudomonas > Aquipseudomonas agronomica. Next base: position 305 of record NZ_JAOSHO010000054.1, read on the forward strand.
CGTTGACCGCGCAGATTACCGGCAGTGGAAGGTCGCGCAGTTGGCGGATCAGCGGGTTGTAGAACTTCTCGATGGACTCGCCCAGGTCCGGCACGGCACTGCCCGGTGCGACATTGCGGTCGCTGAGGTCTTGCCCGGCACAGAAACCGCGACCTTCACCGGTCAGCAGCAAGACGCGCACGTCCGGGTTCTGCCGCACCTGTTTAAGCGCTTCCTTTACCTCGCCGTGCATCTGCGTATTGAAACTGTTGAGCTGGTCCGGACGGTTGAGGCTGAGCAGGGCGACGCCGGCCTGGATGGAAAACAGGATGTGTTCGAAGTTCATGGTCTTGGCGCTCTGAGGGATCGTTCGAATGGGGTGGTCACTGGCCGAGGAAAGTCGGCGTGCGTTTTTCCTGGAACGCCGCGATGCCTTCGTCGCGGTCGCGGGTGCCGGCCAGCACGGTGAAGGCGTGACGCTCGAAGCGCAGGCCGCTGGCCAGGTCGGTGTCCATTGCCTTGAGCAACGCCTCCTTGGCCAGGCGCACGGCCAGCGGTGCTTTTCTGGCGATGCTGCGGGCGATCTGCAGGGCGCGCTCGACGGTGAGTTCCGGCTGGGTCACTTCGCTGATCAGCCCGGCCCGCTGGGCCTGGCGGGCGTCGATCGGTTCGCCGGTCAGGACCATCTGCATGGCCATGGATTTACCGACCGCACGCAACAGGCGCTGGGTGCCACCGGCACCGGGCATGATCCCCAGGTTGATTTCCGGCTGGCCGAAACGGGCGTCTTCGCCGGCAATGATGATGTCGGCGTGCATGGCCAGTTCGCAGCCGCCTCCGAGGGCGAAGCCGTTGACAGCGGCGATCAGTGGTTTGTTGAAGCGGGTAATGGTTTGCCAGGACGCCTGGCGCGGGTCGTCGAGAATGCCCACCAGGTCACGCTCGGACATTTCCTTGATGTCGGCGCCGGCGGCGAAGGCCTTGGGGCTACCGGTCAGGACCACGACGCGGGTGTCGGGGTCGGCCTGGGCGGCGTTCAGTTCATCGGCCAGTTCACCGAGCAATTCGGTGTTCAACGCGTTCAACGCTTGTGGACGTTGCAGGGTGATCAGGCGAACGCCCGGCTCGATGAGATCGACAGCAAGGGTTAGAGGCATGGCGGATGCCCTCACGGTGCACGCTCGGCTGTGGTGCCGGCTCATTGTTGGATCGGCTCGATAGGCCGGTTTTGCCGGAGTATAGGCGAAACGTGATACCGAAAAGCAACAAAAAAGTTTATTTAGTGTGTCTTATCTGAGGGGTCGTTCTTTTTGCGTGATCCGTTGCGCCGGCTCTATAAAGCACGTTTATTCCTGTTTTTATTGGGTTTTATGGGCATTTTACCGGGCTGGGTCGAGGGGGGGCGTACAAGGACTTAAAGCGATACGTCTTTTGCTCATTTGTCATGCTAAAAACAATGTGATACAAAATGACCTTGCATCGGCATCGCTTTGTGAATGCCTTGGAAGGGAAACGCCCATGACCTGCTACAGCCTCGATGGCTTGACTCCGGTGGTCGATCCGACCGCTTACGTTCACCCCTCGGCCGTCCTGATCGGCGATGTGATCGTCGGTCCCCATTGCTACGTAGGACCGTTGGCCAGCCTGCGCGGGGATTTCGGCCGGATTGTCCTGGAGGAGGGCGCCAATGTGCAGGACACCTGCGTGATGCATGGCTTCCCGGACAGCGACACGGTCGTCGAACGTAACGGCCATATTGGCCACGGCGCGGTGCTGCATGGCTGCCGGATCGGCGCCGACGCATTGGTGGGCATGAATGCCGTGGTAATGGATAACGCCCGCATCGGCCCGCGTTCCTTTGTTTCGGCGGCGGCATTCGTAAAGGCCGGATTCGAATGCCCGGCGCAGTCGCTGATCATGGGCGCACCGGCGAACATCAAGCGCAGCCTCAGCGATGAAGAAGTGTCGTGGAAGCAGGCGGGCACTCGCGAGTATCAGCAATTGGCGAAGCGATGCCTCGAACAGATGCAGGTCTGCGAACCGCTCAGCGAGCCGGAGCCTCATCGCCCACGTATCAGTGACAGCGGCTTGCGGCCCAAAAGGCCGTAGCCTGTGAACACGGCTCCCACAGCGTAAAGCGCATTCGGTATATTCCTTTTTTTTCCAACTCGGTACGCCAATGTCGTCCCTAACACCCTTGAACCACTTGATTACCCGCTTTCAGGAGCAAACGCCGATCCGCGCCAGCTCGTTGATCATCACGTTGTACGGGGACGCCATCGAGCCCCATGGCGGAACGGTCTGGCTTGGGAGCCTGATCCAGTTGCTCGAGCCCATCGGCATCAACGAACGGCTGATCCGTACCTCGATTTTTCGCCTGACCAAGGAAGGCTGGCTGACCGCTGAAAAAGTCGGGCGCCGCAGCTATTACAGCCTGACCGGCAGCGGTCGGCGGCGTTTCGACAAGGCGTTCAAGCGCGTGTACAGCTCCACCGTACCGGCCTGGGATGGTTCCTGGTGCCTGGTGATGCTCACGCAGTTGGCCCAGGACAAGCGCAAACAAGTGCGCGAAGAACTGGAATGGCAAGGTTTTGGTGCACTCTCGCCGGTGCTGCTGGCCTGCCCGCGCAGTGATCGTGCCGATGTGAATGCCACGCTGCTGGACCTGGACGCGCAGGAAGAAACGATTGTCTTCGAAACCACTGCCCAGGACGTACTGGCTTCCAAAGCCTTGCGCCTACAGGTGCGTGAGAGCTGGAACATCGAAGAGCTGGCGACCCATTACAGCGAGTTCATCCAGCTGTTCCGCCCGCTCTGGCAGGCCCTGCGCGAGCAAGAGAACCTGTTGCCGTCCGACTGTTTCCTGGCACGGCTTCTGCTAGTGCATGAGTATCGTAAATTGCTGTTGCGTGACCCTCAGCTGCCAGACGAGTTATTGCCCGGCGACTGGGAAGGCCGCGCCGCACGACAGTTGTGCCGCAACATCTACCGTTTGATCTTCGCCAAGGCGGAGGAGTGGTTGAACAGCGCATTGGAAACTGCCGACGGACCTTTACCGGATGTCGGTGAAAGTTTCTATCGTCGTTTTGGCGGGCTCAAATAGGCCGTCATCAATCCAGGAGAGTCACTGTTCGTTTTAGCGTGGATCAACGTAGATAAAAACAATAAGCCTGCGTGAGGCCTCACATGAATTCTTCGATTGCACAGCGCCGTGATGGATTCGACCAATGGGTCCACCAGATCAATGTGATCTGTGGCGCCTTCAGCGCTCAAACCCTGGGTGATGAGTTTTCCGGACAGATCCGTGAGTATCAGAGCGGCGCGCTCAAACTCAGTTTTGTCGATGCCTGCCAGGCGCGGTTGTACCGCACGCCTCGGGAAGTTGCGGCAGGCGAGGGCAGCAAGTATTTCGCCGTGTTCCAGCTCCAAGGCAGCGCCTGCATGGCCCAGGGCGACAACCGGGTGGCGTTGTCGGCGGGTGACATCACCTTGATCGACGCCTCGCAACCCAGTGACTTCACCTACGGCGAAGGCTCCCGACAGTTGTCGTTGATTCTGCCGCACTCGCTGGTTGAGCAATCCCTGCGCTTCAGCCGGGTCAAGTGCGGGCACCGGATCGCTGCAGTGTCACCCATCGCCACTCTGTCGCATCACCTGATACTGGACGCCACGCGCCAGGACAACCTGAGCCAGCAGGAAAGCGAAGCGACCCTGGACGCGGTGATCAGCCTGCTGCGCCCGGCTATCATTCACAGCGAAGGCGCCGACGATGTGCATGAGCGCATTTTCCGCAAGGCCCTCGGCTATATCGATGAGCATATTCGCTGCGAAGACCTTTGCCCGGAGCGGCTGGCGCGGGAGGTGGGCGTATCGATGCGTGGGTTGTACCGGATGTTCTCCCGCAAGGGCCTGGTGGTGGCGCGTTATATCAAGAATCGCCGCCTGGACCTGTGCGCCGAGTCGCTGCGTCAATCGCGTGCCGAACAGAAGCTGTCGGCGCTCGGCTATTCCTGGGGCTTTTCCGATTCGAGCTATTTCTCCACCGCGTTCAAGGCGCGCTTTGGCATTTCCCCCGGGGAATATCGCAAGCAGTACGCTTGACGCAAAAACGCCCCTGTCGCGAATGGCGACAGGGGCGTTTTCTTTGCGCGTTATTCTGGCGTGTTGAGGTTCAGCGTCGGGGTTTCGTCGAAGAAGTTCCATGGTTTCAACAGCATATGGACCCACTCGGTCGGCATGATCGGCCACTCTTCGGCCCTGGCGATGTGGGTCGTCCCCGTGGTCAGCCACACGACGTCATCGGTGTTCTCGATGGACTGGTTATCCCCGGTGAACTGCCCGAGCCCGCTGTCGGTCTGCGAACGATTCGGGTATTTGCCCTCCGGGTACTTCTCGTCCGGGTTGTAGCGCGTCACCCACAGTTGTTTGTCCATGAAGCTCAGGCGGTGGTAGAGCCATTCGTCCTTGCCGAAGTTGGCGCCTTTGGCCACCGGGTGTGTGCCTCCCGCATAGGGAATCAGCTGATAGGAAACCGGATTGCCGACCTTGTTTTCCTTACTGAAGTTCGTCAGCAGGCGCACGGTCGACGGGTCGAATTTCTGTGCCGCTTGCTGTTCGGTGCTGACCACGCGCTGTTCGGTCTGCATGGTGCTGGTGCGAGGGCCGCCACGGTCGTTGGGGGCAATCACCGGGTTCACTTCAACCAGTGAGTTGCTCTCGCCGTCCACGTCCATGTCCAGGCGGAAGTTGTAGATGTGCTGGTGGGTGGTGCCGACGATGTTGTGGTCGAGCAGGGTGCCGTAGCGTGTGTCTTCCTTGGCGGTGGCTTCATGCATAGTCTTGGTCTTGACGCCCTTGACTGCTTCGATGCCGGTGGCGCCGGCGTCGATGCCGATGGTGCCGTTCTGCTGGAAGACCCAGTCGAAGATGTAGTCGTAGTTGCCCACGGTGCTGATCCAACGGATCACCAGCTCACGCCGCTCGGCGCTGAGATTGGGCTGGCCCATTTCCTGATGTTTGTACTCGGGGCCGGCGTAGCGCTCGAACACTGCCATCGCGTGGGGGATCTTGGTCGGCGCACCGGTGTAGTCGGCGATGGTCGCATCCAGCAACACGGCGTTTTCCGGGGCATCTTTGCCACGGGCGATCGGCGAGGTGAGGGTGCCCATGCCGTAGTCGCCCGAATCCAGGTAAGCCTTGAAATACCAGCCGGCGTCCGGGTCGCCGTAGGGCACGATCATGCCGCCCAGGTTGCCCTCGTACATGATCTTGCGTTTCTTGCCCTTGTCGTCGTAAGTGACGGTGGACAGGATCGGCCCGACCCGCGAGTCAAGGCGCACGTGGAAGTCCCAGTTCTGCCAATGAATGCTGTTGCCGGTGATGGTGTAGTTCTTGCCCTCCGGCTCGATGATCTCCAGCGGCTTGAGCGCTACGCCCTTGCGCCCGCGACCGTCGTAGGGGGTCGGTTTCATGGGCACCGGGATGATCGCGCCATCTTCGATCTTGATGAGTTTTTTCTGCTCCAGGTCGACCACCGCCACCAGGTCTTCGATCGGGTGCGCCCAGTAGTTGCCGTCGCCGACGTCGAGGTAGCTGACGATTTTCAGCAGGCGCTTGTCCTGGGTCAGGCCATCCTTGCCGTCGAAATAACCGACCGTCAGCGGCGTGGTCACCACCTTCGTGATATCCGTGATGCCACGCTTGGCCAATGCCTGGGCATATTCAGGGCTGGTGTTGATCACCGATTGCACGGTGGCGAAGTCGTCCAGCAGCACCATGCCGTGGGCGCCTTCGACTGGCTTCCAGGACAAGAGGGTCTTGCTGTCCAGGTCGACCTGGCCCTCGATCACATGCTTGCCATCCAGTACCACGATATTGGCCTGGCGCGACTGGGTGGGATTTTTTCCGCTGTAGACGAAATTCCACACTTGATCCTTGGGCGGTGTATGCACCGAGACCTCGGTGAAACGCAAACCCGGTTTGTAGTGCTCGGATTTCTTGATGATCGCCACCGCGCTGTCGATCTCATCCGCGCTCAGGGGATTGAGCGGGCTAGGGCGGGTCTCGATGACGAAGGTCTTGTCCAGGCCAGACTGGAACACCTGGTTGATGAAGTCCTTGGACATGAACGCCGTCTTGCCCTTGAACACCACCGGGACCGACAACTCCATGCGCTTGCCGTTAAGCACGGCGACCTTGCTGTCGGGCTTGACCTTGACGTAGGCACCGTCCTTGGCAATCACGAACACGTTGGCGTAGTCGTCCCATTTGACCGTCGCGCCAAACGCCTCCAGGGTCGATTGCAGCGGGACCATTTCGGCGGCGCCGCCATGGGCTTGGGCAGCGTTCTGCAAGCCCGGCAGGCCAAACGTGCCCAAGGCGATGGCCAGTGCGAGCCGGGCCAGGGGCGTTCTTTTGAGCAAAGCGGCGGACGAGAGCATTTCTGATTTCCTTGAGGTAAACCGAGGACAGGGTCAGGTAGCACTTTGCTACAGCACATGGATCGATGCTTTTGGATTCTCGCCAACATCGTTGTGCTGCGTGCCTGAATCGAATCCTGCCGATTCCTGGGCACGGTTTGGCAGGCCGGCCAACAGAACTGGCACGCAGGGCAAATCCGGCTCGCTGGCAAGCATCGACAATCGCGCCAGTCTTGCCGAACTCCCAGAGCACGGCCTGTCATTCATCGAAACAAAGGTGATTTATGAGCAACGTTGAAATCCTGCCGCAGGTTGCCGCATTCCTCGGCCGTCGCCATGGCTGCTTTATCGACGGTCAATGGGTCTTCGCGGAAGGGCCGCGCATTGCAGTGCTCAACCCCGCCACTGAGCAAGTCCTGTGTGAAACCCTGGACGCGCCGCTGGACGTGGTCGAGCGCGCTGTACAGACATCCCACGCCGCATTCAAATCAGGCGTGTGGTCCGGTTTGCGTCCGGCTGACCGTGAACGCATCCTGTTGAATTTTACGCGCCTGGTTGAAGAACATGCCGAAGAACTGGCGCAATTGGAAACCCTTTCCCAAGGCAAGTCCATCAACATGGCGCGGGCGCTGGATCTTAACGCCACCGTTGAGTTCATGCGCTACATGTCCGGCTGGGCCACCAAGATCGAGGGCCAGACCTTCGATGTGTCGATTGCGATTCCGCCCGGGGCCCGGTTCACGGCCTTTTCCCAGCGTGAGCCGGTGGGCGTGGTGGTGGGCATCGTGCCGTGGAATTTCCCGCTGATGATCGCCGCCTGGAAGTTGATGCCGGCGCTGGCCACCGGCTGCACGGTGATCATCAAGCCGGCAATGGAAACCCCGCTGACGGCGATGCGCCTGGCTGAGCTGGCCGTTGAGGCGGGCATTCCACCGGGCGTGTTCAACGTGGTGACCGGTGGTGGCGCCTCGGTGGGCGGCGTACTGACCACGCACCCGCTCGTGAGCAAGGTGTCATTCACCGGTTCCACCGCCGTGGGCAAGAGCGTCGGTGTGGCCTGCATGGAAAACATGACGCGGTTTGCCCTGGAATTGGGCGGCAAGAACCCGATGATTGTGCTGGCCGATGCAGACGTCGACAAAGCCGTCCAGGGCGCGATCCTCGGTGGCTTGTTGAACAACGGCCAGGTCTGCGCCGCGGCGTCGCGCTTCTATGTGCATCGCTCGATCCACGACCGGTTTGTCGAAGGCCTCGCGGCGGCGGTTTCGGGGTTGCCGATGGGCGCAGGCATGGACAGTGACTGCGTCATCAATCCGCTGGTTTCACGCAAGCAGCAACAAAGTGTGCTCAAGCACATCGAGCTGGCGCGCAAGGAGGGCGCGCGCGTGGTCACGGGCGGTGAGTTACTCGAAAAGGACGGCTTCTATGTGCAGCCGACCATTCTGGTCGATGTTGACCACAGCATGGCGATCGCCAGCGAGGAAGTGTTTGGTCCGGTCCTGGCTGTCATTGCCTTTGACGATGAAGACAGCGCCATTGCCCTGGCCAACGATAACCGTTACGGCCTGGCTGCCAGTTTGTGGACCAATGACCTGACCAAAGCCATGAATCTGGTCCCGCGTATCCAGGCCGGTACGGTGTGGGTCAACGCTCACGTACTGCTCGACCCGGCGATGCCGTTTGGCGGGGTCAAGCAGTCCGGCATGGGGCGCGAGTTTGGTCGCGCGGTGATCGAGGCCTTTACCGAGCTGAAGTCGGTGTGCATTGCGCATTGAGCTGAAAAAGGCTGAAGGGTTACCGGTGATCAGGGGAGGCAAGCCAGGTGTGACGCGCTCCGTGGGATGAAATCCGTCAGGTGGCGCGCGAAGCGGGCGCGTCGAGACTATGCTCATGGCAGATGCAGGTGGATTACGGTTAGTAGATCCCAAGCAAGGAGTGCGGCATGAACACTAAACCGATCCACGAAGCCTTGTGGCGCCTCGCCGCCTGCACGATCGGGCTGGCGATGGCCGCCGCCCATCCAGCCCAAGCGGCCGAAAGCGGCATCGCCAGCGGTCCTACCGCAAACCATAGTATTGCGTTCAGCAACTCCTACGCGGGGAGCGACTTTCGCAAGGTGATGGTGCGCAACTGGCAGGAGATCGCGCTCCAGGCGCAGAAGGAGGGCTTGATCCGGGAGGCTCCGGTGATAAGCGCCAATAACTCGGCGTCGGAACAAGCCGCCCATATCCAGGACATGATCGTCAAAGGCGTGGACGCCATCGTCGTCCTGGCCGCATCCGACACGGCGCTCGATGGGGTGATCCGCAATGCTTGCGACGCCGGTATCGTGGTGGTCGTCATGGCCAGCCTGGTCACCGAACGCTGCGTCTATACCGTGGACTACAACTGGTCCGCCATGGGCCGCGTTGAAATGGACTATATCGCCGAGCGCCTCAAGGGGAACGGAACGCTGTTGGAGATCCGTGGGATTGCCGGCGATGCCACCGATAAAAACATCAGCGACGGCATTCGCAAGGCCGCCAGCGACTATCCGGGCCTGAAGTTCGCCAAGACCGTTTACGGGAACTGGACGGCATCTGTCGCACGCAAGGAGGTGGCGCTGGCGCTGCCGTCGCTGCCCACCATCGATGCCGTCGCGACCCAGGGCGGCGACGGTTATGGCGCGGCCATGGCGTTCAAGGCGGCGGGGCGCCCTTTGCCGATCATCGTGATGGGGAACCGTCAGGACGAACTTGCCCTGTGGAAACAGGAGCGCGATGCCAATGGCTACGAGACCGTCTCCGTTTCCGCCTCGCCAAGCGTCTCCCAGGTGGGGTTCTGGGTGGCACAGCAGATTCTGGCGGGCAAGCCCGTACCGAAGTTTGTCGAGGTGCCGCTGGTGCGCATTGATGCGAAAGACCTGGATGCCTGGCTCGCCACGATGCCGGTGGGCGGCGCTGCCAATCCTTTCTACAGCCAGGCTTCTGTTGCGACGATGATCGACGCAGCCATCAACCACACGGCGCCGCCGACGCCTTCACCGCAGGCTACGAAGCAGTAGTGGCGAGCGGGGGAGGCTAGGCGTCATGGTGACATTCAAGCCCGCTATGGACGGGCCCATTGCCGTCAGGATCGGGCTGGCAGTCGCCGCGCTGGTATTCCTGATGCTGGCGGTATCGCTGGTGAACCTCTACGGCCTGCGGGGCATGGTACGCGCGGTGGATTCCGCCAGCCATTCCGCGGAAATCCTGGCCTCGGTCAACGGGGCCACCGGGCGGGTGGAAAACTTCATCGCGACCCGCGACCAGGAAAGCCTGTCCCAGGCCGAAGGCATGGTGGCGACGGCGATCGCCAGCCTCCGCGCCATTCCGCAGGCAGAGGCGCAATCGCTCAAGGGCGGTCTGGAAAGGCTCGCCGCAGCGATCACTGTGCTGCGCGCGGCGACCCTGACCATGAACGGCGAAACCGAGAACATGACGGCCCACTACCGACGGATGCGCGAGACGACGATCCAGGTCGAGCAGGGCATTGCCGATGGGCTGAAGGGCCTTGAGTCCCGCGTCGCCGAGCACGCAGCGCGGGTGAGCAACATCGAAAGTGCCCACCGCATCCTGGATGTCCTGCGCAACGGCGAACAGATCATCACCACTCATCTGGCGAACATGCTGGTGACGGGTGATGGAGCGGCCGCCACCGCGGCGGGCGATGCCTGCGCGGCGCTCCAGCCTGTGGTTGAACAATTGCGCGAGGTGATGGCGACGCCACAGGAGACAGGAATCCTGGACCAATTGGTGGTCGCGATCAATGCAACCCGTGCGGCGGTAGAGAAACATGGCGAGGCGCCCAAGCTCCGTGGAGGCGAGGCTTTGCGGCATCTCGCCGCCATCGGCCATCTGGCCGAGCGCCTCGAGGCAATGTTGGGGGACGTGGATGGGCGTGTTGCCCATGACGCGAGCGACATTCAAGCGGCCACCGGGTTGCTGAACAATGCAGCCGCGTTGTCCAAGCGTTTCGCCGAGCGTGTTGCCACGCTGGAGGCGCAGACCTTGTCGTTTCGCCTGTCACCGTCGACCGAGATCGCCAGCTCTGTCGGCGCTATCCTGGATGAGCTCTCCCGGCTTGCGCGCGTTCTCCCTTCGTCCGTCGGACTGCAAGCCAAGGCTTCACCGCTGACGGTCAACGAGCAGATTGCCGGCTACCGGGCAGCCTTCGCCCGTTTCCAACAGGCGAGCAATGCCCTGGGCGGCGCACGCGACCAGGTTCGCAACGAGGCGCGTAGCGCCGGCCTGCTGGTGGCGCGCTTTGCCGGCGAAGCGCGCGCCGACGCGTCGGTCCACAACGATCGCGGCATGCTGGCGACGATCCTGGCCGGTGCCGTGGCCATCCTGCTCGCCGGCGCCATCGCCTGGAGCACCTCGCGATTTATCGCGCAACCCATCGTGGCCCTGGCCTCGGTCATGCGCCGGCTGGCGGCGGGCGACCTGAACGCTGAGATCGCCCGTGCCGGACGCGGCGACGAAATTGGCGTCATGACCCGCGCCGTACGGGTGTTCCAGGAGAACGCCTTGCGTATTCGGGTGCTGGAGGCCGAGGCCGAAGCCGAACGACAGCAAGTCCAGGCCTCCCTGGAAAGAATGGTCGCCGAACGGACCGACACGCTGCACCAACAGACCGAAGTGCTGGAGACGCAGGCCATCGAACTCATTCAGGCGCGCAACCAGGCCGAGTCGGCTAACCAGGCCAAGAGCGATTTCGTTGCCACGGTCAGCCACGAACTGCGCACGCCCCTGACCCTCATCCTTGCTCCCCTGGAGCAGCTCTCGGCGGCGACCACCCCGCCGCAGGACTGGCGCGTGCAGATCGAACGTGCCCAACGCAACGCGCTGCGCTTGATGAACCGGGTGAACGACATCCTCGATCTTTCCAAGGCCGAAGCAGGCAAGTTCGAGTTGACTCCAGCGTCCATTGACTTGAACAAGGTGGTGGGTGTGCTCGCCGAGGATGCCGCCATGGTGGCCGAGGGTAAAGGCTGCAGCTTGACCTGTCACATCGATCCCGCACTCGGCACGGTGTTTCTCGACCCTCGACACTTCGAGAAGATCCTGCTCAACCTGGTGAGCAATGCCATCAAGTTCACGCCCGCTGGCGGTACGGTGCATCTGGCAGCGATGCCGATTGATGGCGAGCGATTCGAATTGGCGGTGCAAGACTCGGGGATTGGCATCGCCCCTGACAAATTACCGCTGTTGTTCCAGCGCTTTTCCCAGATCGACAATTCCGCCACGCGCCATTACAGCGGCACCGGCATCGGTCTCGCCCTGGTCAAGGATTTGGTCGAACTGATGGGCGGCGAAGTCGGCGTCAGCAGCGAGCCCGGGCGGGGCTCGCGCTTCTTCGTTCGACTCCCGATAGGGGATGGACAAAACACCCTGCCGGCCGAAGCCAGCGATGTGTACGAGCGATCGTCGGCGAACACAGCAAGCACGACCGAGCAGCGCCACTTGCGTTTCGACGATGGCCGCCAGGGTAATCGCAACGACTTGGCTTCGGCGCCAGGCGCAGACGATGGACTGCACCCGGAATACGCCTCGCGATCCAAAGTCCTGGTCGTAGACGACAGCCCTGAAATGCTTGCCTATCTCGGTGAGCTTCTGCACAACGACTACATCGTCGCCACCGCAACGAATGGAGAACAGGCCTGGGAAATCCTGCAGCGTCGCCCCATCGATGTCGTCGTCTCGGATGTGATGATGCCCGAGCTCGACGGCTTTGGCCTGACAGCCAGGATCAAAGGCAGCGCCGGTTTTGCCCATCTACCCGTGATCCTGGTGACCGCCCGTGGCGGTAGTGAGGCCTGTGTCTCCGGGCTGGAAAGTGGCGCCGATGACTATATAGCCAAACCCTTCTCGCCGCTGGAGCTCCAGGCTCGCGTGCGCGCGGCGCTGCGCATGAGCCAGGTGCAAACCGAGCTGCAGGCCAAATCCCGCCAGGCGGGCATGGCCGAAATCGCCACCACCGTGCTGCACAATGTAGGTAACGTCCTCAACAGCGTGAACGTATCGGCGGAACTGGTCAGCAGCCAGATGCGCACCTCCAAGGCCCAGGGCCTGGGCAAGGTGGCGCGACTGATGGGCGAGCACGTCCATGACCTGAGCGATTTCCTGACCCACGACCACAAGGGAAAGATGCTGCCCGATTACCTGCTCAAGCTGGCGCAAGTCGTGGCGGAAGAGCAACTAAGCATCATCGAAGAACTCGGGCAACTCACCAAGGGCATTGACCACATCAAGACCATTGTCGCTGCCCAGCAGTCCTACGCCGTTGCGGTCAGTGTGGTCGAGACCGTGCCGGTCCCGGAGCTGATCGATGACGCCTTGCGCATGAGTGCAGGTTCAAAGGCGCGCCAGGAGGTGACGGTGATCAAGGACATTGCCGACCTGCCTCTGCTGCCACTGGACCGGCACCGGGTGTTGTTGATCCTGGTGAACCTGATCCGCAATGCCAGGCAGGCGTTGGACGGCATGATCGATCGCAGCCCATGCCTCACGTTTAGCGCATCCCTCGCTGACGAGGCCGCATTGCGTATCACGGTGGCAGACAATGGCAAGGGAATTGCGCCTGAGCATATGGCGCGCCTCTTTTCCCATGGCTTCACGACTCGCAAGGATGGCCACGGTTTCGGCCTGCACAGCTGCGCACTCGCCGCGCAGGAAATGGGCGGCAGCTTGACCGTGCGCAGCGACGGGGTTGGGCAGGGAGCGACGTTTATCCTGGATATTCCCGTCGATGCTTCGCTGGGTAAGTGATGGACACCGAAGCAGTGCCCTCGGACCAGGCTCAAACGCCGTAAGGCACTTGCCAATACCCTGACGTTAACGTAAAGATGGCGACACGGCGCTGGCTTGCAAGGGCGCAGGGCGGACCGATCCGGAGCGCTTGATGACGCTGATAAAAACAACTCATCCCAAACTTCATCGCGAAGCCCGGCTGGCCCGAGAGAAGCTGCACCTCGAAGGCACCGTCCCCGATGGCGTATTGCGTGCAGAAATCGATGCGTCGTGGCGGCGCAGCCTCAGCCATGGCGTGCATTTCAACGCCAAGCAAGAGCTGGAGCTGGAGTCGAACGCGAGCCTTGACGTGCTGTTGGAAAGCAATCGGTTGTTGATCGATGCGGCGATGCCGGCCATTGATTACCTGGCTGAGCGTCAGGGCAAGGAAGGGCTCATCATCCTCGCCAATTCCGACGCCACCATCCTTGCCGCTGAAGGGCGCGCCGACCGTTTCAAAAGTAACAACCTGCAGGATATCGCGCTGGGCGCTTGCTGGAGCGAAGCGGCACGCGGTACCAATGCGCTGGGTACCGCACTGGTGGAAGCGCGTCCGACGATGATCGATTGCGGCGAACACTACCTCGACCGCCTGACTGATTTTTCCTGCACCTCGGTGCCGATTCATTGCCCCCAGGGCGACATCCTCGGCGTCCTTGACCTGACGCGAGAAGGGCCGCTCGGTCACTTGCGCGACAGCACCGCATTGCTGACCATGGCCGTCAGCCAGATCGAAAGTCGCGTATTCAATGCCTATTATCCGGACCAGATCGTCCTTGCCTTCCACAGCCGTCGGCAATACCTCGAATCCTCTTGGCAGGGCTTGCTCGCGGTGAGTCTCGGGGGGCAGATTCTCGCGGCCAGCGCCCAAGCTTGTCAGTTGCTCCACGCCGAGCGTTCGGCACTCGTGGGTCGGCCCTGTGAAGCGTTTCTGGGTGTCGATGGCCTGCAATTGTTATCGCGTCTGAATCAGAGCGGCATCGGCAGCCTGCAAACCGCCAAAGGTGAATTCTTCTGCAAAGCCCTGCGGGCGCCGCAGCGCTCGGTCACCGTCAGCACCGCACCGCGCACCCCCCCTAAAACCGGAAGACCGCAACCCGATCTCGGATCCTTGGCCGGCAACAATGCCCGGTACGCCCGGGCACTGCGCATGGCTCGCCAAGGCCTGGCCAATGAGCTGCCGGTGCTGCTGCTGGGCGAAACAGGCACTGGAAAGGAAGTCGTTGCCCGAGCCCTGCATATGGCCGGGACCCGCTGCGATAAGCCCTTCATCGCGGTGAACTGCGCGGCAATCCCCGAAGGCTTGATCGAGTCGGAACTGTTTGGCTACCGCGAAGGTGCTTTTACCGGTTCGCGCCGGGGCGGCATGGTCGGGCGCCTGCAACAGGCCCATGGCGGCACGTTGTTTCTCGATGAAATCGGCGACATGCCGCTGGCCTTGCAGGCCCGTTTACTCAGGGTATTGCAGGATCGCAAAGTCGCGCCGCTGGGCGCAGGCGAAGAGCAGGACATCGACATCTCATTGATCTGCGCCACGCACCGCGACCTCAAGCGCCTGGTGGAAGACAAACACTTTCGCGAGGATCTGTTCTACCGGGTCAACGGCATCAGCGTGATGCTCCCGGCCCTGCGCGAGCGCGACGACTTCAATGGCCTGGTCGACCGTTTGCTGGCCAAGCTCGATGCGCCGACGGTAGTCCTGCATGACGATTTGGTCCGCTTGCTAGCCGGCTATCACTGGCCGGGTAACATCCGCCAACTGGAAATGGTCTTGCGCACCGCACTGGCCATGCGTGAGCCGGGGGATACCGTGCTGACCCTCGACCATTTGCCCGACAGCATGCTCGACGAACTGACCGCCGGCGAGCGCCCTGCGAGTGGCAGTATTCGAGAGCAGGAGCTGGAATTGATTCGTCAGTCCCTGGACACGCACCAAGGTAATGTTTCGGCCGCCGCCGACGCCCTGGGCATCAGCCGCGCGACCCTGTATCGCAAGCTTAAACAGCTGCGCCCATGATGCTGCGTTTGATCGTTCGGCTGATCGACAGCCAGGACTCTGCGGACTTGCAAGCGGCGTTGCGCTGGCTCTACAGCTTCGTGCGCCCGCACCGGTTGGCGATTGCCGGGCTGCTTGGGCTATCGGTCTGCGCCTCGTCGCTGGTATTGGTGCAACCCTGGCTGACCAAGCTGCTGATCGATGACGGGCTGCTGGCTCGCAATTTTTTGATGTTGGTGCTGGTCGCCGGGTTGATGATTGCCGCCGGCTTGCTGGGCACGGCGTTGTCAGGCGTCAATCGGTACCTGCACACGCGATTGTCCGGACGGATTCTGTTTGCCCTGCGTGATGACCTTTATCGGCATTTGCAGACGCTCTCGCCGGGTTTCTATGGTCAGCGGCGAATCGGCGATTTGATGTCGCGTCTCGATGGCGATGTCGCGGAGATCCAGCGCTTTGCCGTGGACTCGCTGTTCTCTGCGGTGTCGAGCGTGATCGGCCTGGTGGTCGCGGTGGCGATGTTGGTGACCCTGTCCTGGAAACTCTCGCTGCTCGCCTTGGTACTGATTCCACTCGACGTGCTCTGGCTACGCTGGATGCGCCGCAAGGTCGAACGCGATGTCCGGCAGTTGCGCGAGCGTTCGGCGGACATGTCCTCGTTCATGGTCGAGACCTTGCCGGTGATGAAGTTCATCCAATCCGCCGGCCAGCAACAGCGCGAAGCGCGGCGGTTGGACACGTTGGGGCAGGGATATATGAGCCAGCTCTTGCGCCTGCAAGTCACCGAGTTTTTCACTCAGGCGTTGCCCGGCACGCTGATGTCGTTGGCGCGGGCCTGCGCATTTCTGATCGGCGGTTACTGGGTCGTGCAAGGGACTTGGCAGTTGGGCGCGCTGATCGCATTCTCGACGTACCTGGGGATGGCGGTCGGCCCGGTCCAGAGCCTGCTTGGGCTCTACGTAGCGATTCAGCGGATGACCGTCAGTCTTGGGCGAGTGATGGAGTTGCGCGGTGAAGCGCCGACCGTTCTTACCCCGATCACGCCGCAGCCGTTACCGGCTTCTGGCGAGTTGCGTTTCGACAACGTGCACTTCAGCCACCCCGGTCGCCCGACCACCTTGCGTGGTGTTGAAGCGCAAATTCCCTACGGTTTGAAAGTTGCCCTGAGCGGCGGCTCGGGTGTCGGTAAATCGACCCTGATCGATCTGCTGCAACGGCACCATGATCCGCAGTCCGGTCGGGTCTTGCTGGGAGAGGTCGATCTGCGGGAACTGGACCTGTTCCAACTGCGCCGGCGCATCGCCGTGGTCAGCCAGGACATCGTGCTGTTTCGCGGCAGCCTCGCCGACAACCTGGCCTACGCCGTGCCGGACGCTAGCCGCCAAGCCATCGCCGAAGTGGCGCGGCTGGCGCAGCTCGACAGTCTAATCGAGTCACTGCCAGAAGGCCTCGACAGCCCTTTGGGCGAGCGTGGCCAGCAACTGTCCGGTGGACAGAAACAGCGCATCGCCATCGCCCGGGCGCTGTTGCAGGATCCGTTGATTCTGGTGCTGGACGAAGCCACCTCGGCGGTCGACGAAGCCACCGAGCGCGAAGTGATCGAGGCCATTGACCGACTGTTCGCCGGGCGCACGCGGATCCTGATCAGCCACCGCCCCTCGACCCTGGCTGATGCCGATCTGCGCTTTGAACTGCTCGATGGCGTGCTCACATCAGACGCGGTGCAACATGAAGCCTGAACTGCGGATTGGCGTGGTGGACAGTGGTCATTCGCCAGCGCAACGGGTGCGAGTCATTGCCGGCAGACGATTCTCGCTGCAGGAGGATCGCCTGGCCGAAAGCGATTTACGCGATGATCCGCTGGGCCACGGCGGCGCGGTGATCGAGGCCATCAGCCAACGGGCGCCGGCGGCGGTTTTTTGCGTAGCCCAGGTGTTTGGCCAGCGCGGCGTCACCAGCGCCTTGCAGATCGCCACCGCCATCGACTGGCTGGTGGCGCAGGACGTGCGGTTGATCAACCTGAGCCTCGGTTTGCGGCAGGATCGCAGCCTGTTGCGTGAAGCCTGCGCCGCGGCGGTGGCGCGGGGCATTTTGCTGTGTGCGTCCAGCCCGGCCCAGGGCGAAGGGGTGTTCCCGGCCAAGTATCCGCAGGTGCTGCGGGTCACCGGCGACGCTCGTTGCACCGAGCAGCAATGGTCGTGGCTCAAGAGCGCCCAGGCAGATTTTGCCGCGTGTGTTCACGGTATCTATCCGGGGCAGTCGGGTGCGAGCATAGGCTGTGCGGCATTGAGCGGGCACATTGCGAGTTTTCTCGTTGAAAATCCCGAGGCGAGTAATCAATACGTTGTCGAGTGGCTGCAGAAGAACGCCCATTATCACGGCCCTGAACGGCGCGTCGGCCTATGAAACCGGTTGTAATTCTCGGCGCTGGACCTGCGGGGGCTGCGGTGGCCCTGGGGCTGCGGCGACTCGGATTCCCCGTAACTCTGGTCAGCGAGTGGCGGCGCTTCGCGGCGCTGGAAGGGGTTTCGGCGCGGGTGCTGGATGCGTTGCGCGGTGCAGGGCTGCATCAAGCGTTGACGGATGCGGCGCAGCCTTCCCAACGGCAGGTGTCCTGGAACGGGCAGCAGCATGCGCAGAACATTGAGTTTCTACTCGATCGTCCGAGCTTCGATCGAGGCTTGCGCGAGGATTTGCGGATGGCCGGCGTCGAGTTGATCGAAGGCCGAGTACTCGCGGTGCAATCCCACGCTTCGGGGCATCGAATCGAACTGCAAGGGCGCGAAGCGCTGCTCGCGGATTTCCTGGTGGAGGCTCGTGGACGCCAGGCGCCCGCCCTTGGCAAAGGCCTGAGGGGGCCAGAGACAGTCAGTTTGCTCAATCGCTGGCAAGGTGCGCCGGGTATCGTTGCCAGCGCGGTGGAAAGCCTTGAGGATGGCTGGGCCTGGATGGCGCGTCGGGCTGACGGCCAGTGCTATTGGCAATGGACAGTGGACGTGGCCAGTGCCGGGTTGCCAGGGAAGGCGCTGTTACTCGACTACTGCAGTCAGCGGCGCCGGCAGTCGGCACTGGCCCGGGCGTTTTTCGGGGATGAACCGCCTACCAATCTGCACCTGCATGCCCGCAGCAGCACGGCGATTTTGTGCCCGCAGGTCTGTGGCGATAACTGGATTCGGGTCGGGGATGCCGCCATGGCAGTGGATCCGCTGTCGGGTAATGGCATCTTCCAGTCATTGTCTTCGGCGTTGCAGGCGCCTGCGGTGGTCAACACGTTGTTGCGCAAACCTGAGCGGTCATTGCTGGCACAGCGTTTTCATCAGCGGCGGGTCGAGCAGTTGTTTTTACGCTTCGCGCGCATTGGCCGGGACTTTTATGCCGATGAGCAGCGTTGGCCGGACCAGCCGTTCTGGCAGGCGCGGCGGCAGTGGCCAGATGCTGAGGTCGCCCACGCCGAGGCGGATTTCGGCACATTGAGGATTGAATCTGCACCGGTGCTCAGGGATGGGTTTGTGGACGAGGCCGAGGTGGTGATCACGGCGGATCAGCCGCTCGGTGTCTGGCATCTGCAAGGGGTCGAGTTGGCACCATTGGTGAGGCGGTTGCGCAGCGAACCGGCCGAGCG
>NZ_JAOSHO010000540.1 GCF_025917275.1 Pseudomonas agronomica
GAGCAAGCTCCCTCGCCAAAGGGGGCGGGTGTTTGAGTAATCTCAGCGCAACTCGTCGACCATCGCCTCAATGGTGCTCAACACATCCTTGCCCAGTTGCATCGAACGTTTGCCGGACCAGCCGGTATGTGGGTTCGGGTGGTCGTTGTGGTCCTTGAATGGCATTTCCAGGGTCAGGGACAGGCAGTCGTATTTCTGGCCGACTGCGTTGCAGGCGAGGGTCATGTTGGCCTGGCCTAGTTCGTCACGTGTGTAGCCATAGGTTGTCTGGAAGTCCTTGGTCTGGTGCTTGAGATGGCTGCGAAAACGCTCTTCGAGATCGGCAATCCGTGGCGTGTATCCCGGATTGCCTTCGCAACCGGCGGTGAAGACGTGGGGGATTTCTTCATCGCCGTGGATGTCGAGGAACAGGTCGACGCCATATTTTTCCATCTGTTGCTGTACGAAAAACACCTCGGGGCTGATTTCCGGGCTGGCATTCTGCCAAGCCCGGTTCAGGTCCTGCCCCATTGCGTTCGTGCGTAGATGCCCGTGGAACGCGCCATCCGGATTCATGTTGGGGACCAGGTACAAATCAGCCTTGGCGAGCAAGCGGTTCAGTTGGACGTCATCCTGATGCTGGAGGCGTTCGATTATCCCCTCCATGAACCATTCGGCCATGTGCTCGCCGGGATGCTGCTGCGCAATGATCCAGATCTTTCGGCGTCCCTCGGCACCGCTGCCCTTGCGCAGCAATGGAATGTCACGGCCTTCGACGCTTTTGCCGGTGGCCAGCAGTTCGGTGCCGGCCTTGTGCTGTGCTTGTTCGATCAGCCAATCGTGACGACCCCGGCTGTAGGGTTCGAAGTAGGCGAACCAGGCGTGAGGCTGTTCGGCTTCCAGATGAAAGCGCAGGGCATCGCCTTCGAATTGCGTAGGAATACGGAACCAATTGACGTGGTCGTAGGACGCGACAGTCTGATAGCCGGTCCAGGCCTTGTTATAGGAGGACTGGCTGGCATTGAGCAGGCGAAAGGAATATTCCTGGCCGACATGCAAGCCGCTGGCCTTGAAATGGAACCACTGGAAATGCGCGCTGCGGGTGTCAGGCCGGATCTTCAGCAGCGATTGCAGTGGGTTGCTGATGTCTACGACTTCAATGTTGCCGCTGTCAAAATTGGCGCTGATATCGAAGGAGGATTTAGCCACGGTCACGGTTCCTGCAGAGGATTTTTGTGCCGTTACTTTACACGCAAGGCGGGGCAAACCGGGACGATTTGCATCAATGACAAGAGGGGGCGTCCTCCCTGGACGCAGAAGCAGAGTAGAGTCTCGCTGACCGATTCTCAAGTGCTGCCTGTCGCGGGTTTATCAGCGGGATGGCGCCCGGACTTTTGCAGGCGGATGGGCATTTGCTATCATCGCCGACATTGAAATCAGCACCCCCCAAAAGACTTCATTAGCCTGAAGCCATAAGCCGAAAATCGGCAAAAAAAGACCCGGCAAAAAGCCGGGTCAAAAACCGTGATTAGCCTGATGAGGAGATATGCCAGAAGTCCGACCTAAGGTCTCCTGGCCTATCGACTGATCTCGCGACCAGTTGTTGCAATAATAATCATTATCATTTGCAAGTCAAATGATTTTATCGCATCGATTGAAAAATCATTTCCCGTGGCCCGCATTCGTGGGGCCACTCCGAACGGGATGCCTAGCGGGTAGGGTAGCCGTCAAGGGATCGGTCGAGCATCACCTTGACCAGATCGATCATGTGCACGACAGAAAATGCCAGGTCACGGTTCGAACCGTTCAGTCGATTGGCGGATTCGTGGGCAGTGGCCGCAGCGCAGCGCAGCAGGTCGCAAGCGTGGACCAAGGCTTCTTCGCCGCTGATGTTTCGGTTCACGTCGAAAAAGCGATGCTCTGCCTGGGCTTCCGCAACACCTGGTTTCAAGTAATAGTCCAAGGCGCGTTGGGCAGCCGGGCAATCCTGAAACGATGGGAATGCCGGGTCCAGGGAGGTGACGGGTTCATCTTTGTTGGGCGTGTCCATGTGTCGAGTTTCTCCGTGTATGTATATGAAGTCCTGTGCTTCCAGCTTAGTACGCAGCGTAATTGTGACGACAATTTAAATACTACAATTTGTGTTTTGATGGGCGTGGTCATCCACGTATCGTGCCGTTCATGGATAAATGGATAGAGTTGGTCAAGGCCAAGATGAAGGAGCTGCACATCACGCAGGTGGTGCTTGCAGAACGTTTGGGGATGTCACAGGGCGGTATCGGCCATTGGCTGACCAAGCGCCGGCAGCCCAGTCTTGAAGACATGAACCGGGTGCTGAAGGAACTGGGGCTCGAGTTTCTCGAAGTGGCCATGGTGATCCGCGAGCCGGACACCTCCACGGACGAGGGTATGGCCCTGGCGCAGAAGTACAACCCGTACTTCCGCTATCCGATCAGCGAATGGCACGACATCGGCACCGTTCGCGAAGTCGATCTCGCTGGCTATGGACCGTCGCGCTATGAGTTGACGGACTACCACGCCCAGGGAGATGCGTTCTGGCTGGTGGTGGTGGGGGATGCGATGACCGCGCCGAGCGGGCTCAGTATTCCAGAGGGAATGTCGATCCTGGTTGATCCGGCGATCGAGGCGGTGCCCGGTAAGCTGGTAATCGCCCAGTTGCCTGGCAGCAGCGATGCGACCTTTCGCAAACTGATTGAAGAGAGCGGCCAGCATTACCTGGTTCCGCTCAATCCTACTTACCCGAAAAGCTTGTACACCGAGCAATGCCGAATCATCGGCGTGGTCGTGCAGGCAACCATCAGGTTCTGAAACGGATCGGCCCGGACAACGGGCCGATGCCTATTCTTCCAGCGCCACCAGCACGCTGCCCTCGCTGACCATCTCACCTTCCTGGCAATACAGCGCCGTGACCACGCCGGCCTTGGGCGCACGGATGCTGTGCTCCATTTTCATCGCCTCCAGCACAACGAGCTGCGCTCCGGCTTCCACCGTCTGGCCGGCATTCACCAGCACCCGAACGATGCTGCCATTCATGGGCGCAACCAGGCTGCCATGAGGGTTGTGACTGGCCTCGGCTGCGGCCAACGGGTCGTATGACTCGACGCGATGCAGATCACCTTGCCATTGCAGGTAGAGGCTGTCGCCCTGGCGAATCACGCGGTG
>NZ_JAOSHO010000541.1 GCF_025917275.1 Pseudomonas agronomica
GGGTTTGTCGATTGCCTTGAACAGCATCTTCAGTCCAGGCGTTCCGGATAGGTGACCACCAGGTACGCCACTGCTTCACTGTCGGCCGGGTTGCGATATCGGTGCGGCTGGTCGGCGTAGAACAGAATCGAATCACCCGTGGAAAGCAGGTAGCGCTCGTCGTTGACACTGATCTCCAACACACCCTGGGACACCACCAGGTTCTCCTGCACGCCAGGCCCGTGCCCTTCGGACTGGTCCTCGCCCAAGGGGCCCAGGCGCAGTTCGTAGAACTCCGATTGGCGTGCCACGTCGAACGGGAACAGGGCGCGACTGACGAAGGCACCACTGGCGCTGACCAGGCGTTTGCTCTGGCTGACCGACAGCACCGCCACGCCTTCGAACGCACGGTGTTCGAGGAACGCGGCGACCGATACCTTCAAACCCTTGGCGATTTTGCACAGCACCTTGATCGACGGCACGCTGCGTCCGGATTCGATCTGGGCCAGCATGGCCCGGCTAACCCCGCACTGGCGGGCAAGGGCGTCGAGGGACAAGTGTCGCTTGCCGCGCAGGCGTTGCAGGTTTTGCGCGACCCGTTCGCAGATCGGATCCTCATCCAAGGCTTCCAGATTGTTCAGGTCCACTTCGGGTTCGCCGGTGCTCGCCAGAAAGCGCGAGGGTTCCTGGGCGCTCACGCCTGGTACGTCGCGGTCGGCTGGGATGCCTGGATCCACTGGAACGCCTGGTAACCGGCATTACGCGCGTACATTTCCCACATGGCCCGGGCCCGTTGCTGGGCCTGCTTGCGTTTGCGCAATTGGACGAAGTCGATAACGTTGTCAGTCGGTTTCATAAGGCACTTCACTGTCGTGACCAATGGACGGGATGAGCTGAGAGTACGTGGTTATGGTTATAACCATAAATACTGATTCTTTATTTATTAATGCTTTTAAATGCTTAGCGAAGTGCCCTGGTCAAATCACGTGAGCCCGATGCAATTCAGTCAGCGCCAGTGCCTTGAGCCGGGCCAACAACGGGTCGCGCCGATCGCGTGGGTGCGGCAGTTGCACCGCCAGTTCCTGGCGAATGCGGCTGGGGCGATTGTCCATGACCAGGACCCGGTCGCTCAGGTACAGCGCCTCGTCGACATCGTGCGTTACCAGCAGCAGGGCGATGGCGTGACGCTCGGCCAATTGCAGCAACAGGTCTTGCAGTTTCATCCGGGTGAAAGCGTCCACGGCGCTGAAGGGCTCGTCCAGCAGCAGCACCCTCGGCCGCGAATACAGGCCGCGGGCAATCGCCACCCGTTGCGCCATGCCGCCGGACAACGCCTTGGGCAAGGCGTCGGCAAAGCCGCTGAGGCCAACTTCTTCGATCAACTGCGCGACCCAGGCTTTGTCATAGCGGTCATCGTCGCTGAAGCCGATGTTCTGCTGCACCGTCAGCCAGGGCATCAACCGCGCTTCCTGGAACACAAAGGCCAGCTGTTCGGTGTGGCTGAGCAATTGCCCTTCGAAGTCTTTTTCCAGGCCGGCAACGATGCGCAGCAAGGTGCTTTTGCCGCAGCCGCTGGGGCCCAGCAGGCTCACGGTTTCCCGAGGCCGCAGTTGCAGGTGGATGTCGTTGAGCACGGTGGTGGTCGCGAAGCTCTTGCGCGCCACGTGAATGTCCAGCAGGGCTTGGGGCATGGCTCAGTCCTCGGTGCCGTTGAACGTGTCGCGCCAGGCCAGGAAGCGTTTTTCCAGGCCGGCGAGGAGGCCGTCGCTGAGCTTGCCCAGCACGGCGAGTACGATGATTGCCGCCAGCACGATGTCCGGACGCGAAGTTTCGCGGCCATCGCTGAGCAGATAACCCAGGCCTTTGGTCGCGGCGATCAGCTCGGCGGCCACGAGGAACATCCAGGCCAGGCTCATGCCGCTGCGCAACCCGGTGAACAGGCCGGGCAGGGCGGCGGGCAATAGAATCCGGCGCACCAGGCGGCGACGGCTGAAACCATACATGTGGCCGACTTCCACCAGCTTGCGGTCAATGTTGCGAATCGCCGCCACGCCATTGAGGTACACCGGAAAGAACGCGCCGATGGCGATCAGCACCACTTTTGAGGTTTCGTCGATGCCCAGCCACAGCAGGAGCAACGGCACCCAGGCCAGGCTGGGAATCGAGCGCAGGCCCGCGAAGGTCGGTTCCAGGTAGGCTTCGGCTTCCCGACTCAGGCCAACCCAGGCGGCGAAGACCAACGCCAGGCTGGCGCCGATGGCAAAGCCCGACAGCACCCGCAGCAGGCTGGCGCTGATGTGCTTCCACAGGGCGCCTTCGGCCAGGTCGCCGAGGGTCAGGGCGATCTCGCTGGGGGCCGGCATCTGGTAGGCGGGCAGCCAACCGATGCGCACGATGATCTCCAGGAAAACGATGATCAGCACCGGAAGGGCCAATCCCTTGAGGCGCAGTCGCCAGCGCTCGGCATCGAACAGCGGCGTTCTGTCCGCTGTGGAAAGGGCCAGGTGTGGGTTGGAGAGGTCTTTACTGTTGCTGCTCATGGCGATTCTCCGGCAATGCCGAATCCGCGCCAGGCGCGGATCGGTTGTCGCCTGGGCTAAGGGTTATTGACGGGCCACGGCTTGCTGGCGCCCGGTGTCGAGCAGTTGATCGATCACCTGGTCGACGTTCACCCCGCGCCGTACCAATTCCTCGGAGACCAGGATCGGCGCGGCCGCCTTGGAAGCCAGCACATCCTTGGCGCTCAGTTGCGGGCTGCCCAGGTCGGTGCGTGACAGTTGCAGCTTGGCAACCTCCAGCGGCAGCCCGGATTCGTCGGCCAGCAGTTTGGCCAGTTCTTGCGGATGCTCCACCGACCACGTCCGGGCCTGTTCGTAGGCGGCGATCACGGTGTCGATGGTCTGCGGATGCTCCTGGGCGTATTTCTCCGTGACGCTGACCACGCCGTAGCTGTTGAAAGCGGGGTTGCGATACAGCAGGCGCGATCCAGCCTGGACTTCGCTGGCGGCCATGTGCGGATCGAGACCGGCCCAGGCGTCGACGTCGCCTTTTTCCAACGCGGTGCGCCCGTCCGGGTGCTGCAAGTGGACCAGTTCCACATCGTCTTTCTTCAGCCCGGCTTGTTGCAGGCTGCGCAGGGTGAACAGGTAGGGATCGGTGCCCTTGGTGGCGGCGAT
>NZ_JAOSHO010000542.1 GCF_025917275.1 Pseudomonas agronomica
CCTGGATCGGACTTGCACGTCCGTGTCACCGTTTTTTGCGATGACGAACAGAGGTTAGCGGCCCTCGGTACTGCTGCCTAGTTCATGAACAGCCCGGCGTTTTGAAGGAAATGTCCGAAGGTTTGGCAAGGGAAAAGGATCAAAAGATCGCAGCCTTCGGCAGCTCCTACAGAAATTGATGTAGGAGCTGCCGAAGGCTGCGATCTTTTGATGTTTGGTTTTGTGACTTGGCAGTCATCTTTCGCGAAAACAGGCTGATCTCCCGTTAAAGCGTTCCGATGATGGCGTTCCGCTGAAGAATCGCTAAACTGCGCCAGCCGTTCATTTTTCTCACGAGGCTGTGCCGATGAAATTTCGTTTCTTGTTGTGGATGCTGGGGTGGTTGATGGCCAAGGCCAGCCGTACCAATCCGGCGTTCCAGCAGCAGCTGGGCGACAAGGCGCTGGTGTTCCAGCTGCAAACCCTCGACGGCAAGGTTGCCCGGCACTTCACCGTGAAGAACCAGCGAATCACCAGCCAGTCGGGTGTTTATCCAACGCCGGCCTTCGCCATCGCGTTCAAGGATGCGGGCTATGGCTTCGCCACGATGCAGGCAAAAAACAAGCAACTGGCGTTCATGACGGGGATCCAGGACAAGTCGATCCAGATCAAGGGTAATCCGGCGCTGGTGATCTGGTTTCAGGGGTTGATGAAGTACTTGAAGCCGAGGAAGGCCAAGAAGGGCTAGCCGAGAGCCCTTGAGAATCAACTGACGGAGGAAAGATCGCAGCCTCGCTTCGCTCGGCAGCTCCTACAGGCCGAGCGGGAGCAAGCTCTCTCGCCACAACAGCCCTTATGCCGCTGCGTTTAATGGCTGAACTGCGAAGCCAATTCCCGCAGCAGCACCTCGGCTTCCAGAACCTTGCTCACCACATCATTGGCCTTTTCCCGAGTCAGTCCAACGCGATCGAGCAGCGCATCGGGGATGTCTTCGTCCGGGCCGGAGCCGATGCTGCGCGAGCGCAGCAGGCGTACGGCCAGGCATACCAGGTTCGGGTAGGCGGCGTATTCGCCGTCGTAGTGGGGGTCGTGCTGGAAGCGCAGGGCGGTGGCCAGTTCGTCGGGCATGTCCCAGTAGCGCATCAGCCAGGCGCCGATCTGTTCGCGGCTGATGCCCAGCAGGTGTTGTTCCACGTAGCTGTGGCACAGGTGCGGGTTGACCTCCAGGTGCCGGCAGATCAGCGAGAAGTGCGGCGGGAATACGTGGGCGAGCAGCAGGTAGCCGAAGTTGTGCAACAGGCCCGACAGGTAGGTCAGGCCACCTTCCGGGCGCTGGGCGCGGGGCATGGCGCGGGTCAGGCCTTCGATGACGGCGGCGGTGTAAATCGATTGCTGCCAGTACGGCGTGGTGTGTTGCGGATGGTCCTTGGGCAGGCTCAGGGTCTTGCCCAGGGCCAGACCCAGGGCCAGGTTGATCACCAGGTCGAAGCCCAGCACGCGGACGATCGCGTCTTCCACCGAACGAATCTTGCCGGGCGAGGCGTAGTAGGGCGAGGCGGCCCAGCTCACCACTTGCGCGGCCAGGGCCGGGTCGGTTTCCACCACGCCGGTGATGTCGTCGATAGTGGCGTCGGGGTCGACCCGCAGCTTGATGATTTTTTGCGCAGTTTCAGCCAGCGGCGGGATCTCGATGGTTTCTTCCAGCCGTTGCTGGATACGCCGGGCGGTGAACACCTGCACGGCCTGGGTGATTTCCTTGCGGTCGTCGTCCGGGCGGTCCAGGTTGGGGATGATGTTGCTCACGGCTTCGCCGAACGTCGCGGCGCTGGCCTTGGTGAGCATGGTCTTGAAGGCTTCGCTGGTGACTTCCAGAAGCAACCCCGGCTCACCGGAGTTGATCAGCAGCTTCGGCTCGCGCAGCAGGCCTTCTTCGTACAGGCACGGCGAACTGGTCAGCGCGGGCAGGCCCGGCAGCAGGCTCAGGCTGTGTTTGCCGAGCATGCGTTCCAGGCGCTCGGTCGGCACCGCCGTGAGTTTGCGGCCAGTCAGTTCGGCGAGGCGGTTGAGGTCCAGCAACTGGCTTTGCGGAAACAGCACCATGAGCGCGCCGACGGCGTCGTGCAACAGCACGGCCTGCACTTTGCGAGCGGGGTTGAGGCCCGGTCGTTCGATGACTTCGTCAAAGGCGATGCCCAATTTCTCGAGCAACTGCCGAATCACAGACGGAGCGTGCGGGGTTTCGGGGACGAGGGCAGCTTCAGTCATGGTCTGTATCCGTTTTCCTACAAGTGGGTCAGTATAACCAGCTTGTCCAACAGGCGCGTCCAGAAAACTGAGCGTGTGCTCACACTTGGCCGTATTGCTGCCCGTGACGCAGCCAGCGATCCAGCAGCGGGCTGACATGGTCGGGCCAGCGCTCCAGCAATGCCTGGGCGGCGTCGCGTACCGCCGGGAGCAGGTCGGCGTCGCGCATCAGGTCGGCCACCTTGAATTGAAGCAGACCGGTCTGGCGCGTGCCGAGCATTTCACCCGGGCCGCGCAATTCGAGGTCTTTTTCGGCGATGACGAAACCGTCGTTGGTTTCGCGCATGATGCCCAGGCGCTGGCGGCCGATCTGTGACAGTGGAGGGTGATAGAGCAGCACGCAATGGCTGGCGGCGCTGCCCCGACCGACGCGGCCACGCAACTGGTGCAGCTGCGCCAGGCCCAGGCGTTCGGGGTTTTCGATGATCATCAGGCTGGCGTTGGGCACGTCGACACCCACCTCGATCACGGTGGTGGCGACCAGCAGTTGCAGGGCCCCGGCCTTGAATTCAGCCATCACCGCGGCTTTTTCGGCGGGTTTCATGCGGCCGTGGATCAACCCGACCTTCAATTCGCCGAGGGCGGCGGTGAGGTCTTCATAGGTGGTTTCGGCGGCCTGGCAGGTCAGCTCTTCCGATTCTTCGATCAGCGTGCAGACCCAATAGGCCTGCCGTCCTTCGGCGCAGGCGCTGCGCACGCGCTCGATCACTTCCACTCGTCGGGTATCGGTGACCAGCACGGTGTTGACCGGCGTTCGGCCCGGGGGCAGTTCGTCGAGGATCGAGGTGTCGAGGTCGGCGTAGGCACTCATCGCCAGGGTCCGCGGGATCGGTGTCGCGGTCATGATTAGCTGGTGCGGGCACAT
>NZ_JAOSHO010000543.1 GCF_025917275.1 Pseudomonas agronomica
CCCTGCGCTGCACAAACCGATCGACATACTCATCCGCCGGCGAGTGCAGGATCTCCCGGGGCGTGCCGACCTGGATCAGCTTGCCGTCCTTGAGGATCGCAATGCGATTGCCTATGCGCACGGCCTCGTCGAGGTCGTGGGTGATGAAGACGATGGTCTTGTGCAGGGTCTTTTGCAGCTCCAGCAACTGATCCTGCATTTCCGCGCGGATCAGCGGGTCGAGGGCGCTGAAGGCTTCGTCCATCAGGATGATGTCGGTGTCCGCCGCCAGCGCCCGGGCCAGGCCGACGCGCTGGCGCATGCCGCCGGAGAGCTGGTGCGGGTATTTGTTTTCGTAGCCTTTCAGGCCGACGGTGTTGATCCAGTGCAGCGCACGCTCGGCGCACACCTGCTTGCTCTCGCCGCGCACTTTCAAGCCGTAGGCGACGTTGTCCAGCACGCTCTTATGGGGCAGCAGGCCGAAGCTCTGGAAGACCATGCTGATCTTGTGCCGGCGAAATTCGCGCAGGGCGTCCATGTCCAGTTGCAGGATGTCTTCGCCGTCCACCAGGATCGCGCCGCTGGTAGGGTCGATCAGTCGGTTGAAGTGGCGCACCAGGGTGGACTTGCCGGAGCCGGACAGGCCCATGATCACGAAGATTTCACCGGTGCCTATGCTCAGCGACAGGTCGTTCACGCCGACCACGCAGCCGGTTTCGGCCAGCACCTGATCCTTGGTCTTGTTCTGGCGGATCAGCTCCAGGGCTTCCTTGGAGCGGTTGCCGAAAATCTTGAAGACATTCTTGACTTCGATCTTGCTGATGGCTGCGTTGCTCATTTGCTCACCTCATGCCGAGGACGACCATAGGCCTGGGTAATGCGGTCGATGACCACGGCGAGAATCACGATGGCCAGCCCCGCTTCCAGGCCACGCCCGACGTTGAGGGTCTGGATGCCCACCAGCACGTCTTCACCCAGGCCACGGGCACCGATCATCGAGGCAATGACCACCATCGACAGGGCCATCATGGTGGTCTGGTTGATCCCGGCCATGATGCTCGGCAAGGCCAGGGGCAGTTGCACGCCGAACAGCTGCTGCCAGCGGTTGGCGCCGAAGGCGTTGATGGCTTCCATCACTTCGCCGTCCACCTGGCGGATGCCCAGGTCGGTCAGGCGAATCAACGGTGGCGCGGCGTAGATCACCGTGGCGAAGATCGCCGGGACCTTGCCCAGGCCGAACAGCATCAACACCGGAATCAGGTACACGAAGCTCGGCATGGTCTGCATGATGTCCAGCAACGGCATCAGCACCGAGCGCAGGCGATTGCTGCGCGCCGAGAGGATGCCCAGCGGAATGCCGATCATCACCGAAATCAGCGTCGCCACCAGCATCAGGGCGAGGGTCTGCATGAGCTTGTCCCACAGGCCCACCGCGCCCACCAGGAACAGCAGGCCAACGATCACCGCCGTAGCGATGACCTTGCGTGTGGCGTGCCAGGCAACGCCGCCGACAATGGCCAGCATCAGCCACCAGGGCGCCATGCGCAGCAGGCCTTCGAGGTTGACGATGGCCCACAGCAGCGTATCGGAGATGTGCCGGAACACGTCGCCATAGTTGGTCACCAGGGCGTCGACCCAACCGTTGACCCAGTCGGCGATGGAGAAGGTAAAGCTTTCGGGAAACATAAGAGACTCTCGATCAGGTGGATGCGGTGAATGTCCCGGCCAGCCCATGGGTTGGCCGGGAAATATTCGACCTACAGAGCCGCGTCGATTTTCTTGGCAGCGTCTTCGCTGACCCACGCATGCCAGACTTCAGGATGTTCCTTCAGGAAGATCTTCGCCAGCTTCGGCGACTCGATCCGCTCTTTGGCCATGCGCCCAAGGTTCTGGTTCAGGATATCGATGGGCAGGTTGACCTTTTCCAGCACCGCCACCAGTTCCGGGGCTTCGTCGTGGAAGGTCTTGGACAGGCCGACCTTGATGCTCACGCTTTTATCCACGCCCGGTTTTTCTTCCAGTTTCACCAGGTCCACCTGGCCCATCAGCGGCGTTGGCGACCAGTAGTAGAACAGGATCGGTTCGCCACGCTTGTAGCTCGACAACACGGCCGCATCCAAAGCCGGGCCGGTGCCTGGGCGGAAGTTGGTGTAGTTTTTTTCCAGGCCGTAGCTCTTCAGCATTTCGCTGTTGTCCAGCTCGCAGGTCCAACCGGCCGGGCAGTTGTAGAAACGGCCCTTGGACGGTTCTTCCGGGTCCTTGAACACGGCGGCGTACTGGCCCAGGTCGGCGATGTTCTTCAGGCCCGGCGCCTTGGCTTCGAGCTTGCGCTTGGCGTCGCCTTCAACCACGTAGCGCGGCACGTACCAGCCTTCGATGGCGCCCACCACTGGCGCGCCGACGCCGACCACTTTGCCGGCCTTCTCGGCCTTGTTCCACACTTCACTGCGGCCGACCCACTCTTCGGCAAACACCTGGATGTCGTTGCTGCTCAGGGCGTTCTCCATGGTGATGGAGTTGCCTGGCAGGCTGTCGGTCTTGCAGTCGTAGCCTTTTTCCAGCACCACTTGCAGGACGTCGGTCAGCAGCATGCCGCTTTCCCAGTTCAGGCCGGCGAACTTCACCGGTTTACCCGACTCGCACCAACCGGCCGCTTGCGTGGCGCCGGCGGTGGCCAGCAGGCCCATGGAAAGCAGTGCGGTCAGCAGGGTCTTGTTCGACTTCATTATGTGACGCTCCTAATCAGTTGGATTGGCTTACGGCAGTCAAGAGGCATCCAGCCCTGTCAACGTCCCATCAGACCGCTTGGATGCGGCCCGCCCTGCTCGGTTGTGCGTCAACCGCGTCCTGCTCGACTGGCAGGATCAATTGATCGGGTACTGCGCTGTGCCACTTCTTCGCGGCGAGGTAATACACGCCTGCGGGAAGCACCAGGCCGATAATCCAGGAAATATCCACGTCGCCCATGGCGGCCACCAGCGGACCGGTATAGAACTTGGTGGCGATGAACGGCAACTGAACCAGTACCCCGAAGACATAGACGCTGATGCCAAGGATGTTCCAACGACCGTAGCGGCCGTTCGGATCGGCCAGTGCCGGCACGTCATAGCGCTCGCGAGTGATGCAGTAGTAGTCCACCAGGTTGATCGCGCT
>NZ_JAOSHO010000544.1 GCF_025917275.1 Pseudomonas agronomica
CGGGAGCAAGCTCCCTCGCCACATGAGTCACTCCCGCCTTGAGTAGGCAGCCGCTTAGCGACCTTTCTTCCAGAGATACCCACCAATCACCATCCCGATCCCGCAGATGATCGCCACGTAATATGCCGGGCCCATCGGGCTCTCCTTGAGCAGCAGCGTCACGATCATCGGGGTCAAGCCACCGAAAATCGCATAGGCCAGGTTGTAGGAGAATGACAGCCCACTGAAGCGCACCACGGCCGGGAAGGCATTGACCATGACGTACGGCACTGCGCCGATGGTGCCGACCAGCAAGCCACTCAAGGCGTAGAGCGGGAACAGCCACTCGGGGTGGGCGTAAAGGCTGTGGTAGAAGGTCCAGAAGGTGACCAACAGCAGGCCACTGCCGAAGACGAACACCCGGCCAGCGCCAAAGCGGTCGGCCAAGACACCGGCGCCGATACAACCAAGACTCAGGAACACGATCGCCAGGCTATTGGCCTGCAACGCCGTAGTCGGGCTGAAATGGTAGACGGTCTGCAGCACCGTTGGTGTCATCAGGATCACCACGATGACACCGGCCGACAGCAGCCAGGTCAGCAGCATCGAAATGGCGATGGCGCCACGATGGTCGCGCAGCACGGCGCGCAACGGCACTTCTTCGGCCAGGGCCTTGCGTTGTTGCAGCTCGGCGAACACCGGTGTTTCGTGCAACCAGCGGCGCAGGTACACCGAAAACAGGCCGAACACACCGCCCAGCAGGAACGGGATTCGCCAGGCGTAATCCGCCACTTCCACTGGCGTATAAATGCTGTTGATGGCGGTCGCGACCAACGAACCCAACAGGATCCCCGCCGTCAGGCCGCAGGTCAGGGTGCCGCAGGCGTAGCCAATGTGTCGCGCCGGCACGTGTTCGGAAACGAATACCCAGGCGCCCGGTACTTCGCCGCCAATCGCTGCGCCTTGGATCACGCGCATCAGCAACAGGAGGATCGGCGCCCACATGCCGATCTGCGCATAGGTCGGCAGCAAGCCCATGATCAGCGTCGGCACGGCCATCATGAAGATGCTCAAGGTGAACATTTTCTTGCGCCCCAGCAGGTCGCCGAAGTGGGCCATGATGATTCCGCCCAACGGGCGAGCCAGGTAGCCGGCGGCAAAAATGCCAAACGTTTGCATCAGGCGCAGCCATTCGGGCATTTCGGCGGGGAAAAACAGCTTGCCAACCACGGTGGCAAAGAACACGAAAATGATGAAATCGTAGAACTCCAGCGCGCCGCCAAGGGCAGAAAGCGACAAGGTCTTGTAGTCGTTACGGGTCAGCGGACGGGCGGGTTGTGCGGGCGTCGCCGTGCTCGAAGGCGCAGTGGTCATGGCAAGGGCTTCTCTTATAGTCAGTTCTCGGCCCGACCACTCTTAATGGGAACCCGGGCAGGTTCGGCACGATAGCAAATTGTTCGAAAAAGCACATAGAGGCGCGTAATTGACAGTCAAAATCAGAACCCGATGGTCGTATCGACGTCTATCGCCCGATATACTCGCAACCTTGCGACACTCTGTAAGGGGTTGCTGTGCGAAAACGTCGTTGGTGATGTAGTACAAATCAGCCGGTTTCGCAGAGTTTCCCTTTGGCACGCCTTTATGAAAAACGTGACGAACGAGGCATGTTCGGGCTGAATCGTTTTTTTCAAAGACGGCTATTCACCTGAAGTACACGACAGAGTTACGGGTCAGAGGCACCCCCGGCATGATAGAGCTCGAACAAGAAGATCCAATTCCGCAAGGCGACCTGGCCCTGCAAATCACCGCACTTCCCCGTGATACCAACGGCTTCGGCGACATTTTCGGCGGCTGGCTGGTGTCCCAGATGGACCTCGCCGGCACCGCGATGGCCAGCAAGGTGGCGGGTGGGCGCGTGGCGACCGTAGCGATTGATCGCATGGCGTTCCTGGTGCCGGTGGCCGTGGGCGCACAGTTGTCCTTTTATACCCAGGCGCTGGAAATCGGCCGCAGCTCGATCCAGATGATGGTCGAGGTGTGGAGCGACGATCCGCTGTCCAGTGAATGGCGCAAGGTCACCGAAGCGGTGTTCGTGTTTGTCGCCATCGACGGCAGCGGTCGTACCCGTTCGGTTCCACCTCGGGCTCGTTAAACGCGGCGACCGTTTTGCGGTCCATTGCAGTTCATGTTCCTGAACGAGATTTGCAGCATGCCTACGCCCAATGTCGAAGCCGTCAAACTGGATGAACTGAACGGTTGGCGCATCCGCCACGGTCAGGCCGAGTTGCTGGTGGCCCAGCAAGGCGCGCATATCCTGAGTTATCAGGTGGACGGCCAGCCGCCGCTGATCTGGCTCAACGACCAGGCCATCTTCAAGGCCGGCAAGAGCATCCGCGCTGGCGTGCCGGTGTGCTGGCCTTGGTTCGGCAACCTGACCCGCAACCCCGACAGCGTGCAGGCCATGCGTGTCAGCAACGAGCCTGCAACGGCCCACGGGCTGGTGCGGGCGATGGATTGGGAATTGAAGGGCATCGAGACCGAAGGTGAAAGCCTGAAAATCGAATTCGTCCTGCCCTACCCTGAAAACGGCCTGTCGGGTTGGCCCCACCGGGTCGACCTGACGTTGACCATCGTGATGGACGAGCAACTGCATATCCACCTCACCAGTCATAACCGTGGCAGCGAAACCGTCAGCCTCAGCCAGGCACTGCACAGCTACTTTGCCGTGAGCGATGTGCGCAACGTACAGGTCGAAGGGGTGGATGGCTTGGGCTACATCGAGACCCTGGACGATTGGAAGCCCCACGCCCAGGCCGGTGCCCTGCAATTCGTCGGCGAAACCGACCGCATCTACCTCGATACCCCGCCGACACTGAGCATCGTTGACCCGCACTGGCAACGCCGAATCCAACTGACCAGCACCGGCTCACGCTCGGCGGTGATCTGGAATCCCTGGACCGAACGGGCCAAGGCCTTCAGCGACATGGCCGACGACGGCTGGCAGCGCATGCTGTGCATCGAGACGGCAAACGTGATGGACGATGTGGTGACGCTGTTGCCAGACGCCAGCCATACCCTGGGCGTGAGCATTTGCAGCAAGCCGCTCTAAACCACACCACAAAAAACCTGTGGGAGCGAGCTTGCTCGCGAT
>NZ_JAOSHO010000545.1 GCF_025917275.1 Pseudomonas agronomica
GCGGGAGCAAGCTCCCTCGCCACGGAAAAGCGCCTGGGCCAAAGTTCCGTGTATGGTTGGGATGTCGTATTGTTCTACTCATCTATTGTCATCGTAAAATGAGCCTTTACTCATGACCCTCACCCAACTCGAAATCTTCTCGCTGGTCGCCGAGCTGCGCGGCTTCACGGCAGCCGCGACACGCTTGGGCATCGGCCAGTCAGCGGTGTCACACGCCATCAAAACCCTTGAGCAAGAATTGGGCGTCGAATTGTTCAGGCGGCATCAGTCCCTCGTCGAGCCCAGCGACATAGGCCAGCAGTTGCTGTTGCGGGCGCGGGCCATGCTCGGCTTGGCGAACACCTTGCGCCAGGAAGCCGCCGACGCCCGCGGGATGCGCCGCGGGACGTTGCGCATCGGTTCGTTCGGTCCGACATCATCGATGAAGTTGCTGCCGTCTATCCTGAAGCGCTTCCGTGCCTTGCACCCGGGGATCGAGGTGCACGTTGACGAGGGGCCGGACCGGCAGGTTCTGCAATGGCTGGATGAACGGCGAATCGACGTCGGCTTCGTGGTCTTGCCCGAAGAGCGATTCGATACGTTCGCGTTGATGGAGGACCAGATGGTCGCCCTGCTCCCCGCCGCTCACCCCCTCGCCGCCCAGGCCAACCTCAAGCTCGGCGATCTGTGCGATGACCCTTTCATACTCACCGAGGCCGGCTCGTCGGAACTGGTCTGGCGCCTGTTCAATGCCGCTCGGCTCACACCGAATGTACGTTATCGCTGCTCGCAGTTGCTCAGCACGCTCGATATCGTCGGTCGTGGCGACGCGGTAAGCGTGGTGTCCGAAGGCTCGTTGCCGCCCCTCGATAATTCACGAATCGTCATGCGCCCTCTATCGCCACCGATCCCACGCCAGATCGGCCTGGCGGTGCTGGACCGCCGGCAAGCCTCGCCCGCCACCCTGGCGTTTATCGAACTGGCTCGGGCGCTGCACCCGGTCTGACGTGGAGTTGGGCTTGATGAAAGCAAGCTCCCTTTGAAATAACCCACTGAGCAATAGTGACTTTTCACGGCCCGGCGCCCAACTTAATACATCGTTCTCTATTGGCTGGCGCGATTAGCGGAAAACATATCATTGCCACACCGAGTATCATTAATGGCCATTTTCCGCCGCCAAGCGCTTGACGATGGAAGCCCAGCTCCCGCTAGAACGTCTACTGTTGTTACATAACGAAAAAGTTACGATTTACACTTTTCGGTTTAACTACTACAATTTTTTCTGCCTGTACCAGATAGCAGGAGAGTCATTAGTCACCGAGTCGCTACAAGGCGCTTGGCTTATAGCTTTGTTTGCGGTTGGTATCAGCCATCTATTTCTATTGGAGTATTGATATTGTCCAGACTCGCTGAATTTCGCAAAGCCGAGAAGGCCCTTCAGGAACAGCTCGCACAGCTGGAAGCACTGAAGAATGACGCCGGGCTGAAGAAAGAAATCGAATTCGAAGAAAAGCTCCAGGGACTGATGAAAACCTACGGCAAAGGCCTGCGCGACATTATCGCGATCCTTGAGCCGAACCCGTCCAAGTCAGGCAGCCTCTCCGCCAAGACTCCCAAGACCCGCCGTGCCAGGGTCGTCAAGGTTTACCAGAACCCGCACACGGGCGAACTCATCGAAACCAAGGGCGGCAACCATCGCGGCCTCAAAGCCTGGAAGGAAAAGTACGGCGCGAGCACGGTCGATTCGTGGCTGCGTGGCTGACAGCAACACTTTGCAAAAAGCCCTGAATACATTCAGGGCTTTTTTATGGCTGAACTTTGGGAGTAATTCCAGAGTAGTACGCCGAGGTCTTATAGTTTCAGGCTATTTCGTACTGACTGTATTTCGTCCTGGCTTTCAACATACACCTGCGCCTGTCCAGCATAGGACAACACGTAGGCGCTCCCCTCGCTTAGTGCTACGACCAGCGTCTGTGACAATACATGACGCCCGTTCTGCGTGATCGTGCAAGTGGTTTCCAACGCCGTTACGCCGCCCAACATGGAAGGGTGAATCTTATTGCAGACGCTTTGATAACCCCCTTGGAAAAAATCCTTTTGCAGGGACTTTCGCATTTCCAGCAACACGCCTTGCAAGTTCGGCTGATGGTCCACCGCCACCGCCGTTACAGTCAGTTCCATGACCATCAAGGCATTGCCTGAAAGGTCGTTCTTGGTCGCACGCTGCCGGTAGGTGCCCGGGGCTGGCGCATCGGCAGATAACGACTCGACCTTCCAGCCTTGAGGCCAGATTATCTGCGGTTCGGCCGCTCCGGCATCAGTACTCGCCGCGATGGCGAACAGCAGCAAAGAAAGGGAAAGGAACGATCGAAACATTGAAACGCACTCCAGGGCGAATCCTGAAGTCTGATGGGCGTCGCATCACCAGGCAATAGCGAAGTTTGGCGATGCCATGCCCGTTGCGTATCATGGACGCACCTGCAAGGAAGCCGCCCAGCGCAAGCCCAGGACCGTCGCGCCCAGTTTTGCGACGCCGTTTGCCCCACTTATTTTCCGGAGGGCCCATGAGCCTGCAAGCACTCAACACATTCCCAGGCGTCACTGCCCAACCCGATGCCGCCACGGCCAAGTTCGTCTTCAACCACACCATGCTGCGGGTCAAGGACATCACCAAGTCCCTTGATTTCTACACCCGTGTGCTGGGTTTTTCCCTGGTGGAAAAGCGCGATTTCCCGGAAGCCGAATTCAGCCTGTACTTCCTGGCATTGGTGGACAAGAACCAGATCCCGGCGGACGCGGCGGCGCGTACCGAGTGGATGAAATCGATCCCCGGCATCCTCGAACTGACCCACAACCATGGCACCGAAAACGACCCGGCATTCGCCTACCACAACGGCAACACCGACCCGCGCGGTTTCGGTCATATCTGCATTTCCGTGCCCGATGTCGTCGCCGCCTGCGAACGCTTCGAAGCGTTGGGCTGTGACTTCCAGAAACGCCTTAACGACGGCCGCATGAAAAGTCTGGCGTTCATCAAGGACCCGGACGGCTACTGGGTTGAAATCATCCAGCCTGCGCCGTTGTAAAACCGCAGCAGGATCACAAGTTCTACAACCACATCAGCCCCCCTGTGGGAGCGAGCTTGCTCGC
>NZ_JAOSHO010000546.1 GCF_025917275.1 Pseudomonas agronomica
GGCAGGCCAGGCGTTACAAGGCTGTCAGCCGAGCAACTCGTTCATCGCAATAATTTGCTCCGCCACCTGGATCAGCTTCTGCTGGCGGCTCATGGCCTGGCGGCGCATCAGGGTGTAGGCCTGTTCCTCGTTGCACTCCTTCATTTTCATGAGCATGCCCTTGGCCAGTTCGATGCGTTTGCGTTCGGCCAGTTGCTGGTCCCGGGCCAGCAGTTGGGCGCGCAGGGCCTGGTCGCTTTCGAAGCGGGCCATGGCGACGTCGAGTATCGGTTGCAGCCGCGCGGCATGGATGCCTTCGACGATGTAGGCGCTGACGCCCGACTTGATCGCCTGGCGCATCACATCCGGGTCGTGCTCGTCGGTGAACATGACGATCGGCCGGGGTTGGTCACGACTGACCAGCACCACTTGTTCCATCACATCGCGGCCCGGTGACTCGGTATCGATCAGGATCACGTCCGGACGCACTGTTTCGACGCGCGCCGGCAGGTCGATGGTCAGGCCGGATTCGTCGATCACTTCGAAGCCGGCTTCAATCAAGGCCGCTTTCAGGCGACCGACTTTTTTCGCGGTGTCGTTGATCAGCAGGATACGCAGCATGGTCGTGGCTCCTGTCAGCGGCTGGCGAGAAGGGGAGCCGCATCGCTCAAGGCGTGCAGTTTGAAGCTGCGGGCGTACCCGGCCGGATCAGTGCCGTCCCAGGTGGTGCCGTCGATCAGTTGGCTGCTGCGCATGTCCTGGCCTGGGGAGGTTACGCCCAGCGCCGCGGCGGCTTCACGGTAGAGGTTGAGCTGCTGGACCTGGCGGGCGACGGCCAAGTAGTCCGGGTCTTCGCGCAACAGGCCCCAACGACGGAACTGGGTCATGAACCACATGCCGTCGGACAAATAAGGCAGGTTCACCTCGCCGCCCGCGTGGAAGCGCATGGCATGGGGATCCTGCCAACTATTGCCCAGGCCGTCGGCGTAAATGCCCAGCAAGCGCGGCTCGATGCAGTCGAGCGGCGCATCGAGGTATTCCGGCGCGCTCAGCAGTTGCGCGGTGCTGCGACGGTTTTCGGTGCTTTGCTCGATGAAGCGGCTGGCTTCCAGGATCGCCATCACCAGCGCCCGGGCGGTATTGGGGTATTGCTCGACGAACGCGCGGGTGCAACCCAGGACTTTTTCCGGGTGGTCGGGCCAGATGGTCTGGGTGGTCGCGAGGGTAAACCCGAGGTTCTGCTTCACCGCGCTGGCGCACCAGGGTTCGCCCACGCAAAACCCGTCGATACGTCCGGCTTGCAGGTGCGCGACCATCTGCGGCGGCGGCACCACGACGCTATCGACATCCGATAGCGGATGGATGCCCTGGGCCGCGAGCCAGTAATAGAGCCACATGGCATGGGTGCCGGTGGGGAAGGTCTGGGCGAAGGTCAGTTTCGGGCGAGTTTGGTGCACGTGCCGTTCCAGTGCTTCAGGACTGGTCACGCCTTGGGCCTGGAGGCCGTGGGACAGGTTGATGCTCTGGCCGTTCTGGTTAAGGCCCATCAACACCGCCATGTCGGTCGGCGCAACGCCGCCAATGCCCAAGTGCACCGCGTAGATCAAGCCATAAAGGCTGTGGGCGGCATCGATTTCACCGCTGACCAGCTTGTCCCGCAGGTTGGCCCAGGATGCCTGGCGCTTGAGGTTCAGGGTCAGGCCGTAGGGTTGGGCGAAGCCTTGGGTGGCGGCAACCACCACCGGGGCGCAGTCACTCAAGGCCATGAAGCCGAGGTTGATCGCGCTCTTTTCCGGGGCATCGCTGCCATTGACCCAGGCCAGGGGCGTGGTTGGAACTTCATTCATCGATATCACCTTCCACATGAAAAAGCGCCGTGTCCTGGCCAGGGGAGGCCGGACGCCGACGCCGTTGTCCTTTGAAACCGTGCGGCACTCATTCCGTCGTTGGCATGGGGCGCTGATGACCAAAAGGGTGCAAGGCATATGCCAGTGCTGCGGTTTTGTGCGAGCGCCTCGCTTGCAACGCCGTTGCGCGGCTATAATCGCCGCCTCATTTCGTCGCCCGAGTCAAAGCCGCCCATGTACACCCTGGCCCGTGAACTGCTGTTCAAACTCTCCCCGGAAACCTCCCACGACCTGTCCCTGGACTTGATCGGCGCGGGCGGGCGCTTGGGCCTCAACGGACTGCTGTGCAAGGCCCCGGCGAAACTGCCGGTGACGGTCATGGGACTGGAGTTTCCCAACCCGGTCGGGCTGGCGGCGGGCCTGGACAAGAATGGCGCGGCCATCGACGGCTTTGCGCAACTGGGTTTCGGCTTTGTGGAAATCGGCACCGTCACGCCGCGACCGCAGCCGGGCAACCCGAAGCCACGACTGTTTCGCCTGCCCCAGGCCGAGGCGATCATCAATCGCATGGGCTTCAACAACCTGGGCGTTGATCACCTGCTGGCCCGTGTCGCGGCAGCCAAGTACAAGGGCGTGCTGGGCATCAACATCGGCAAGAACTTCGACACCCCGGTGGAGCGCGCCGTGGACGATTACCTGATCTGCCTGGACAAGGTCTACGCCCACGCCAGCTATATCACCGTCAACGTCAGTTCACCGAACACCCCGGGGCTGCGAAGCCTGCAGTTCGGTGATTCGCTCAAGCAACTGCTGGCCGACCTGGCCCGGCGCCGCGCTGAGTTGGCGGTCATCCATGGCCGGCATGTGCCGCTGGCGATCAAGATTGCCCCGGACATGAGCGACGAGGAAACCGTCCAGGTAGCCCAGGCGCTGATCGAGACTGGCATGGACGCGGTGATCGCCACCAACACCACGCTGGGCCGCGAAGGTGTAGAAGGGTTGGAGCATGGCGACGAGGCGGGCGGCTTGTCTGGCGCGCCGGTGCGCGACAAGAGCACCCACACCGTGAAAGTCCTGGCGGGTGAGCTGGCGGGACGATTGCCGATCATCGCGGCGGGCGGGATTACCGAAGGCCGCCACGCCGCCGAGAAAATCTCCGCCGGGGCGAGCCTGGTGCAGGTTTACTCGGGCTTCATCTACAAAGGCCCGGCGCTGATTCGCGAGTCGGTGGATGCGATTGCGGCGTTGGGTTGATTTCCCGGGCTAGTCAGATCCATCTGTGGCGAGGGAGCTTGCTCCCG
>NZ_JAOSHO010000547.1 GCF_025917275.1 Pseudomonas agronomica
GAGCCAGGCCACAAATTCACGGACCACAAAAAACTGTGGGAGCAAGCTTGTCCCCACATTGGGTTCTGCGTTACCTCAGGCCGAAGCAGTCTCCGCCCGGCGTACTTCCGGTTGTTTCCAGGAATCGGCGGCGCTTTCCTCGATGGCTTGCTGGATCGCCCGCTTGCGGTTTTCTTCGGCGCGGCGGCTGAAGTACCAGACCAGGAAGGTCACCAGGGACACCGCCAGCAGGATCAGGCTCGCCACGGCATTGATTTCCGGTTTCACCCCCAGGCGTACCGCCGAGAAGACTTCCATCGGCAAGGTCGTCGAGCCGGGGCCGGAAACGAAGCTTGCCAGCACCAGGTCGTCGAGGGACAGCGCGAACGACATCATGCCGCCCGCCGCCAGCGACGGCGCGATCATCGGGATGGTGATCAGGAAGAACACCTTCCACGGCCGCGCTCCGAGGTCCATGGCCGCCTCTTCGATGGACAGGTCCAGCTCACGCAAGCGCGCCGACACCACCACCGCGACATAGGCCGCGCAGAACGTCGTGTGGGCGATCCAGATCGTGACGATGCCACGTTCCTGGGGCCAACCGATCATCTGCGCCATGGCCACGAACAGCAGCAACAGCGACAGGCCGGTGATCACTTCCGGCATCACCAACGGTGCGGTGACCAGGCCGCCGAACAGCGTGCGGCCCTTGAAGTGGGTGATGCGGGTCAGCACGAAGGCCGCCAGCGTCCCCAAGGCTACCGCAGCAATCGCGGTGTAGCAGGCGATCTCCAGCGAGCGCACCACCGAGCCCATCAGTTGGGTGTTGTCCAGCAGGCCGACGTACCACTTGACCGACCAGCCGCCCCATACCGTCACCAGTTTCGAGGCGTTGAACGAGAAGATCACCAGGATCACCATCGGTGCGTAGATGAACAGCAGGCCCAGCACCAGCATCAGGCTTGAAAAACTGAAGCGCTTCATTCCTTGCCCTCCATCTCTTTGGCCTGACTGCGGTTGAACAGGATGATGGGCACGATCAGGATCGCCAGCATCACTACCGCCAGGGCGGATGCCACCGGCCAGTCACGGTTGTTGAAGAATTCCTGCCACAGCACTTTACCGATCATCAGGGTTTCCGGGCCGCCGAGCAGTTCCGGGATCACGAACTCGCCCACCACCGGGATGAACACCAGCATGCAGCCGGCAACAATGCCGTTCTTGGACAGCGGCACGGTGATTTTCCAGAAGCTGTTGAAGGTGCTCGAACCCAGGTCGGACGCGGCTTCCAGCAGGCTTGAATCGTGTTTGACCAGGTTGGCGTACAACGGCAGGATCATGAACGGCAGGTAGGAATAGACCACCCCGATATACACCGCCAGGTTCGTGTTGAGGATCTGCAGCGGCTCGCTGATCCAGCCCATGCTCATCAGGAATCCGTTGAGCAAGCCGTTGTTGCTGAGGATGCCCATCCACGCGTAGACGCGGATCAGGATCGCGGTCCAGGTCGGCATCATGATCAGCAGCACCAGCACCGTTTGCATCTCTTTGCGGGCGTTGGCGATGCCGTAGGCCATCGGATAGCCGATCAGCAGGCACAAGGCAGTACTGATCAGGGCCATTTTCAACGACCCGAGGTAGGCGGCGATGTACAGCTCGTCCTCGCTCAACATCACGTAGTTGGCGAGATTGAGCAGCACCTGCAGTTTCTGGTCGACGTAGCTATAGATCTCGGTGTACGGCGGAATCGCCACGTCGGCTTCGGCGAAACTGATCTTCAGGACGATGAAGAACGGCAGCATGAAGAACAGGAACAGCCAGATGAAGGGCACCCCGATGACCATTTGACGGCCACCGGGCGTTATTCGTGCGAG
Source organism: Pseudomonas agronomica (assembly GCF_025917275.1). Taxonomy (GTDB): domain Bacteria; phylum Pseudomonadota; class Gammaproteobacteria; order Pseudomonadales; family Pseudomonadaceae; genus Aquipseudomonas; species Aquipseudomonas agronomica. The sequence continues at coordinate 1,854 of NZ_JAOSHO010000547.1, forward strand.
TCGGCGTTTGAATTTGCGCATGTTCATGAGCGAAGCACCACGCCGCTGTCGTCTTCCCACCAGACGAACACCTGGTCGCCCCAGGTTGGACGCTGGCCACGGCGCTCGGCATTGGCGACGAACGACTGCACCAGCTTGCCGCTCGGCAGCTCGACGTAGAACACCGAGTGACCGCCCAGGTAGGCGATGTCATGGACCTTGCCACTGGACCAGTTGTGCTCGCAGGTCGGCTGCTCGGAAGTGACCAGCAGTTTTTCCGGGCGAATGGCGTAGGTCACGGACTTGTCCTGCACCGAGGTGCTGATGCCGTGGCCAACGTAGATGCTCCGGTCCAGGTCCTTGCAGTTCAGCACCGCGTGGCCTTCGGCGTCGTCCACCACTTCGGTCTCGAAGATGTTGACGTTGCCGATGAACTCGCAGACCAGGCGACTGGTCGGGGTCTCGTAGATGTCGATCGGGCTGCCGATCTGGGCGATCCAGCCCAGGTGCATGATCGCGATGCGCTCGGCCATGGTCATGGCCTCTTCCTGGTCGTGGGTCACCATCACACAGGTCACGCCGACCCGCTCGATGATCTCCACCAACTCAAGCTGCATCTGCGAGCGCAGCTTCTTGTCCAGGGCGCCCATCGGCTCGTCGAGCAGCAACAGCTTCGGCCGCTTCGCCAAGGAACGGGCCAGGGCCACGCGCTGGCGCTGACCGCCGGAGAGCTGGTGCGGCTTGCGCTTGGCGTACTGGCTCATCTGCACCAGCTTGAGCATCTCGGCCACGCGGGCGTCGATCTCGGCTTTCGGGATCTTGTCCTGTTGCAGGCCGAAGGCGATGTTCTGCGCCACCGTCATGTGCGGGAACAAGGCGTAGGACTGGAACATCATGTTGATCGGCCGCTCATAGGGCGGCATGTCGGTGATGTCCACGCCATCGAGGAAAATCCGCCCCTCCGTGGGCCGCTCGAAACCTGCCAGCATCCGCAGCAAGGTGGATTTGCCCGATCCCGAACCGCCGAGCAAGGCAAAGATCTCGCCTTTCTTGATTTCCAGGGACACGTCGTCCACGGCAATCGTCTCGTCGAACTTCTTCGTGACCCGGTCGATTTTGACCAGCACCTGCTTGGGTGTCTGGTCGCCCTCGAGGGCTTTCTTATAGGCGCCGGAGGCAACTGCCATTTACGAAACTCCCACAAAATTTGCAGCTCGCCCAAGACGGGCGAACCTTCTGAAAGTTAGAGCGATGAACGCTATTTACCCGACTTGACCTTGGTCCAGCTGCGG
>NZ_JAOSHO010000548.1 GCF_025917275.1 Pseudomonas agronomica
GAGCAAGCTCCCTCGCCACGGGTTGCAGGTTCACAAGGTCAACGCTTGCCACGCAACATACTGTCCAACACCTCATCCCGGCGCACCCACCCGTGAAACAGCGCCGCCGCCAGGTGCACCAGCACGGTCAGGAACAGCAGATAGGCCAGGTAGCCGTGGGCCTTGCGCAGCAGTGCGAAGGTCTGGGCATCCGCCGGTAGGATGGAAGGCAGGCGAAGCGATTCGCTGAGCATCACCGGGTCCCCCGCCGCCGAGATCATGCTCCAGCCCAACAGCGGCAGGACCAGCATCAAGGCGTACAACAAGACGTGCGAAGCTTTGGCCGCCAACGCCTGCCACCCTGGCAGATCGGCCGGCAATGGCGGCGTGCGCGTGGTAAAGCGCACCACCAGCCGGACAACCACCAATAGCAGGATCGCTATGCCCAAGGGCTTGTGCAGTTGGAGCAACCATTCATGGCGCTCGGACACTGAGGCGACCATGCCTGCGCCGATGAACAGCATGGCGATGATCATCAACGCCATCAGCCAATGCAGCAGCCGAGCCAGCGGTGCAAAATGTCGAGGCGCGTTCATTGGCGAGACTCCTGTGTGGCGGGCAATTGGCTGACTTCACTGGTGCGCCGCAGGTAAGAACTGGCATAGGCCGCCGAACGCGCGGCCAGCAGCGGGTCATCGGAACCTTCGATACCGCTGGGCAGGATCAGCGGGTCGTAGTTGATGTCGCGGCATTCGCCGTTGTCCTGGGCCTGGGTGCTCTCCAATACCAAGGTGCCGGCGTTGATCACCTTGCGGTCGCTGGGCCAGGCCTTGCTGGCGTCGTTGACCGGATCGCCCGGGTTGGCCAAGGTGATGTCCAGCCGCCAGCGCAAGGGGCCGGACGCCAGGCGTTTGCTCAGGTCCTGTTCAAGAAAATCGGCGCCTTGGGGCGGTGTCGCGTCCGCCGCGTCCTGGCTCATCGGCACCACACCCCAGCGTACGGCCAGGCGTTGCCCGGCAGGATTGACCAGATAAAACGCATTGATCCCGTTGTAGGTTTCGGTGGCGTAGCTGGCCGAGGGCTTGGCCGTCTTGATCCATTGCAGGAACGGCATCGCCTCGGGATGCGCGGCAAAAAATGCCGGCACCGCTGCAGGGTTCGGCTTGCCCGTGGTCGGATCCGGCGATTGAGCCTGTTGCAGCTGGTAGAAGGCCTCGGGCGTCCCCACCGGGAACACTGGCATGCTGTTCATGCCTGTGCGCCATTGCTGTCCGTTGGCCTGGGTGAACCGCAATGCCAGGCTTCGGATCGGCACACTGCCATCCGGTGCGTAAGGATTGCCGCTGGGCAGCGCAAAACGCCCGACCACCGGAGTCCGCGCATCGTTGAACACCTGCGCGCTGGAATAGGCGCGTGCCTCGCCGCTGCTTTCAAAGTAACCGGCCACGCAAACACCCTTGGAGTGATTGCGCCGGAAACCCGCATGGACACCGTTGTTTGTTTCCAGGACATTGACCAACGCCTTGGGCGTCAGGCGTTGCGGGTCGAGGGTGCCGTTGACGTAGGCAAACGCCCCGGCCAGTGCCGCAACGACCACGGCAATGCCCGCCAGGCGCAAGGTCAGGCTGACGGCGCTCAATGGCGGCCGGCGTTCAGAAGCAGGGTCAACCATAGGAGACTCCGAGGCACAGGGCCAGTTGTGGAAAGGACCCGTCAGACGAAAGCCTGATGGGTTTATTCCCTCGCGTCGTATTTATTTTTCCTACGCTGGAATAATCTCTTTCCTGGATCGTCTTTCCAGTCACCAGTAGCGACTGACCCACGAAGCCATGCCCCTATGAACGAACTCGACGACCAGTTGCGCCTGCTCATCCCGCGACTACGACGTTTTGCCGTGTCGCTGACGCGCAATCCCAGCAATGCCGATGACCTGGTTCAGGCCTGCCTGGAACGGGCCTTGTCGAAATGGAACGACAAACGCCCGGAAGGCGATCTGCGGGCCTGGCTGTTTTCGATTCTTTACCGGCAATTTCTCGATGCCCATCGCCGTTCCCGGCGGTACGCGCGCATGCTGGAGTTCTTCACCGGACGCGACGATGCACACCCTTCCGCCGAGCGCAGCGTCCTTGCCCAATCGTCCCTCCAGGCTTTCGATCAACTGCCTGCCGAACAGCGCGCGCTGCTGCTGTGGGTCTCCGTGGAAGGCCTGAGCTACCAGCAAGTCGCCGACATCCTCGACGTGCCGACCGGAACCGTGATGTCGCGCCTGTCCCGCGCGCGCCAGGCGCTGCGTCAACTCAGCGAAGGCGAAATTACCCGCCCCGCCCTGCGGATACTCAAATGATCAGCATGCCCCCCAGCGACAATGATCTGCACGCCTACGTCGATCATCAACTGAGCGAAGCCGACCGGCGCCAGGTGGAAACCTACCTGGCCAGCCACCCCGCCGTCGCCAAGCGTGTGCGAGCTTGGCAGCAAGATGCGCAACATTTGCGCGCAACCCTGAGCGCAACCTTGCAGCAACCGCTTAATCCCAGCCTCGACCCGACCGTCATCCGACAACGCCTGAAACATCGTTCGCGCCGCCATCTCGCCAGCGCAGCGGTCTTGATGCTGGCCGTGGGTGTCGGTGGATTGGGCGGTTGGCAGGCCCGGCAAATAACCCTGCTCAGCGCTGCAGCACCCATGGCTGATGCATTGCAGGCGTACCGGCTGATAGCCCAGCAAGGCGTGCTCCCGGCCGATTACCAGACGGGCGACGAGCACAGCATGCAAGGCTGGCTCGACCGTTACTTCACCCAGGCCGACCGTTTGCCGGACCTCTCGGCAGCGGGTTTCAAGCCGGTCAGCGGACGATTGCTCAGCACTGAACAAGGCGCGGCGGCGATGGTGGTCTATCAGGATTCGAGCGGCCAGAAGATCAGCTTCTATATCCGCCCGCCGGGTCCGAGGAATTTCCTGTTGCCCCGTGGCAGCCGGCGCGATGGCGAACTGCAAGCCGAGTACTGGTCCGGACCCGGGTACAACTATGCGATGGTCATCCCCAGTGATACGCCGACGGCGCAGAAGCTCAAGCAAACCCTGAATTTCTGATCACCGCTATCCCTGTGGGAGCGAGCTTGCTCG
>NZ_JAOSHO010000549.1 GCF_025917275.1 Pseudomonas agronomica
CCCACAGAGGCTCGCTCCCACAGGTGACTGTGTGAAGCAGCTTAGTTATGCGCGTGCAGTGCTTCGTTCAGCTCGATGGCCGACTTGTGGGTCTTGCATTCCACCGCGCCGGTTTCGGAATTGCGGCGGAACAACAGGTCAGGTTGGCCGGCCAGGTCGCGGGCCTTGACCACTTTTACCAACTGGTTGTTCTCATCCAGCAAGGCGACCTTGGTGCCAGCCGTTACGTACAGGCCCGACTCCACGGTGTTGCGGTCGCCCAGCGGGATGCCGATACCGGCGTTCGCGCCGATCAGGCAGCCTTCGCCGACCTTGATCACGATGTTGCCGCCGCCCGACAGGGTGCCCATGGTCGAGCAGCCGCCGCCCAAGTCCGAGCCCTTGCCGACGAACACGCCCGCCGAGACACGGCCTTCGATCATGCCCGGGCCTTCGGTGCCAGCGTTGAAGTTGACGAAGCCTTCGTGCATGACCGTGGTGCCTTCGCCCACATAGGCGCCCAGGCGCAGACGCGCGGCATCGGCGATACGCACGCCAGCCGGGACCACGTAGTCGGTCATTTTCGGGAACTTGTCCACCGAGAACACTTCCAGCAATTCGCCCCGCAGGCGGGCTTCGAGCTGGTGCTCGGCCAGTTCGGCCAGGTCGATCGCGCCTTGGCTGGTCCAGGCCACGTTCGGCAGCAGAGGGAAGATGCCGGCCAGGTTCAGGCCATGGGGCTTGACCAGGCGATGGGACAGCAGGTGCAGCTTGAGGTACGCCTCAGGGGTGGAACTCAGTTGGGCGTCTTCGGCCAGCAGGGTGGCAACCAATGGCTTGTGGCTTTCGGCCAGGCGGGTCAACAGCGCGGCTTGGGCGGCATCGACGTTGCGCAGTACTTCGGCCAGTTGGGAAGCCTGGGCGGTGGTGAACGTGATGGCCTGGTTGCCTTCGCTATAGCCCAGGATCGGGGCGATGGCCGCGACGATCTCTGCCGACGGCTTGAGCAGTGGCTGTGCATAGAAGACTTCGAGCCAGGCGCCTTCACGGTTTTGGGTGCCGACGCCGAAGGCCAGGCTGAACAGGGTAGTGGACATGAAATTACCTCTACAAAATGGACTGGGCAGGCTTACTTGATTTCTGCCGCATAAATATCTGGCTTGAAGCCAATCAGGGTTCGGTCACCGAGATCGAGCACCGGGCGCTTGATCATCGAGGGTTGGGCGAGCATCAGTTCGATGGCTTTCGTCTGGTCGAGATCGGCTTTGCGTTCGTCGTCGAGTTTGCGAAAGGTCGTACCGGCACGGTTCAACACCACTTGCCAGCCATGCTCGTTGCACCACTGGGTCAGGTGCTCACGGTCGATGCCGGCAGTTTTGTAATCGTGAAAGTCATAGCGCACCGCGTGCTCATCGAGCCAGGTACGGGCTTTTTTCATCGTATCGCAGGCTTTGATGCCGAAAAGCTGTAAGTGCTTGTTTTCATTGGGCATGAGTGCTCCCCCAAAACGTTCCCGGTATCGTCCTGAAAATCAGCCGACGATTATGCCACGTCGTTCCTTTCAGTGCCTTGACTGTCGCGACGGATCGGACGAGGCGGAACCGATCGGAAAGAGGTGGCCACACAGCACAGGTAGACCCAGCACTTTTCCACACAAGAGACCCCGCCCATGGATTCCATCTCCCTGACCCCGTTCCATCCACTGACGGATCAAACTGAAGAAACACTCCCGCCCCCTTCAACGACCTCGACCACCGGGACCACTGCAGCCGTCCCGATCGGCCCTGTCACCGCTGAACAGGACCTGGCCAATCGGACGGGCGCCATCAAGGCCCAGCTCACCCGGGTATTCGAGCCCCATATGAACGGCGCCAATCGCGAGGCCTTCGAAGCACTGATCGACGATCGTTCACGGACCTTGGCCAATGACGGCGAAACCGCAGAAAGCGTCGACGCCGTGCTCACCAAGGGCTCGCGTCTGGATCGCGCGGCCCATGACACGGTGGGATTCCTCCGTTCGGTTCCCTTCGGCGCGGCGTCCATCGCGCTGGACTTCGCCCCGGCAGTGACCGGCAATGGCTCGATTACCGCGCCGTTGGCGTTGTCGGCGATTGCCGGCCTGGTCAGCAGCGCCGCCGACACGGTCGGCAATGGCCTGATGAAGCGCGCCACCAGCGATACCCAGTGGCTGGTGGCCGACAATGCCGAGCTGGAGCCGGTCATGCAGGAAGCCGCCCAGGCGGTGAAGCCGAGCCTGACGACCCAGGCCGTCGAAGGCAGCCTGACCTTCCAGACCTTCACCGCGCGAAACGTCTTGCGCACAGTGGTCCAACCCGTGGTGACAAAAACGGTCGATGCGCAGACGGGCAGCAAGGTGGACTCGGTGATGGCGGCTGTCGGTTCTCCGCTTTCCGGCATGGCGGCCTATGATCTGCAACATTCCATCGATAAATCGAAACACCGGATTGGCCCGGAATACCTGTTGGGGCGCCAGGACTGGCATCAGCGCTACAAGGATCTCAAGAATTATGGCGTAGGAAATGCGGCGATGGGCATTGCCAAGCGAGTCGGCAGCCTGCCGCTGGACGCGATGCGCGATGGCAGCAAATCTCTGCAAGCCTTGGTGACGCCGACGGGCTTGGTCAGTGGTCTCGGCGCGTTGGCCGGCGGTATTACCGCGATCGGCATGGCCCAGACCGCCGCTGTCAACGCGGCCAGGAACGCCGGGATTTCGCCTGCGGGTGTTGCGGCGGCTGGCAAGGCGACCGTCACCGCCACCATGGCCCCGGTGCTCGCCGCCTGGGTGACCACGGCTGTGATGACGCAGCCGTTGGCGGACAAGGCTTCCGCTGCGTTGGACAGGCTATCCGCCGGTCCCGCTCATCCGGATGAGCTGCAGGGAATGTTGCCCCTGGTCGAAACGTCGAGGGCTGAACCGATCGATAGCGACAACGAAGGTGATAGCGTCGATTTTGTCTCGACCCGTTCGACCCTCAGTGCCGCCGAGCGAGCGGTTTAGCATTGGTTGATTGCCGGTCGCCCCTGCCGCGTGGAGGTTAGGGGTGGCCGACGGACGATGGCGCATTAACGCCGCTGAGGTGCGACCAATGTGCAACGGCAGCGG
>NZ_JAOSHO010000055.1 GCF_025917275.1 Pseudomonas agronomica
TTCGCTCAGCAGCTCCACAGCTCCTACACTTCACACAATATCCACAGCATCAACCGTTATTCGTTTTTCTGCACCAGATTGCCATCAGCGTCATAGGCCAGGTACTCGTCATCATTGTTCCGATCCCTCACGTAATAACGGGCGTCATTGCTGTTCTCCGACACCTTCATGCTGGTGTACGAACCGAGTTCCTTGAACAGTTTGTTGTCCTGACTGATCAAGACCAGCCCGGAACCATCACCGGCCCGGGTGGCCGCTGCATAACGCGTCTGGAACGCATTGATCCGGCTGTAATCCAGCGGGACCCGCAACGTGCCCGCCAGGTCGATGGCGCCGTAGCTGCCATCACGTCCGACCACCGCCATGCCGTTGGAAAACGGCTCCACCTCGTCATACGGCAACTTGATGGCTAGCCGCTCGCCCTGGCGATCGATAAAGGCGAATTTGCTGCTTTTGGTGTCCTGTACCAGCAGCGGTTGCTCGCCCACAAACCGGCCTATCACGTTGTAGCCTTGGGGATTGATCCGTCTACCCGCCAGATCGAAAACGTCCTGACGACTCCGATCGGCGGAGCTGGCATATAGCAGCCCGTTGCTGTGCTCGATGCCGGAGAACTGCGTCGGCAGGATGATTTTGCCGTCAAGGCTGTAGGCACCGTACAGGCCTTCCATGAGATCGGTTCGTGTGCCGAGACGGGCGATGAACACGTTGTCGGTCACGGTAGGGTTGACGAATTTCATCGGCAATACAAAGCGATGATTCCTGGCATCGTAGAGCCCATAAGGACCATTGGTTTCACGCTCGACCAACAACAGGCCGTTGCTCAACGCTTCGGTAATGTATTCAAACGGCAGGTCCACGAGCTTGTTGCCACCGGCGGGGAAGTAGGCGAACTGGCTGCGCAACGCCCGACCATCCGACTCTGGGTCGCTGGATTTTTCCTCGGAGAACAAGGTGTAGGCATCAGCCATCAGGCTGTCTTGTATTTGCACCCAACGCGGCTTGATCAGCCATTGCCCGGCCTGATCAATGAAGCCGTAGCGCTCGGCGTTCCGGTCCAGGGCGATGTAACGCGCTTGTGCTGCCAGGACATTGTCGACCTGGGTGAACGCAATGGTGTTGTCTTCCATCGGATCAAGTACATGGATGACGATGCGTTGCGGGGTGGCCTCGAATTGATAATCGACCTCGGTATTTTTAAACGGCCCCGCCTGAGCCGCCAGCGCCTCGCCCAGGCGCTCCAACTGCTGTTGCACCGCCTGGGCGGTCTTGAACTGCTTGAGATCGTCCTTGGCCTGCTTCAGCGCATTGTAATAATCATGCAGCGCCGCAATATCGCCGTCGGAGGGAAACGCCCAGGAGTTGTTACCCTTGCTGTAGAGCGCCCTGCCCGCATCATCCAGCCCCTGCAGCACAAAGGTCGACAATTTCGGCGTATTCAAGCGCACGGACGCGCTGCCATCACCCAGGGCAGTGAGCTGGAAGGCTTGGCCATCGTCCAGGGTCACTTTCGGATGATCCTTGTCCAGCATCACTTTCCTGAATGCCGGATAGCTGCGGTAAGCAACCGTCAGGCCTACGCTCGCCAGCGGTTTGTTCACGGGAAGTGCGAAGGCGTCATGGGACGCTATCATGTCGTCGGACTCGACCCTGGGCGGCGCCTTGAGATCGGCGAAGGCTTGTTCGCTGCCATCGCGAAAACGCAGGCGCTGCGGCAGGTACTGCTCGGCAGTTGGCTCATCCGGCGTGGCGGCGCGTTTCCAGAGCGGCTCAAGGCTGCCGGTATCGAGCCTCACTTCTGAGCCATCGGCATACAGCCTCTGGGTAAAACGCAGGTCCTGGATCGAGGCCAGCGCAGCCTTCAGTTGCGCGCTGGTGAACGGGACAAACAGCGACTCGTATTGCAACGGCTGCTCATCACCCGTCTCGGTCGTTTCGACAGTCAGGCTCAGTTGCGCCTCACTGACCCGCTCCAGGGACCTGAGGGTTTCACCTGTATCCTGGATCAAGTAATTAAGGCGCTTCTCCACCTCGGGCGGCACCAGCGCGCCGATGTCCTCTATACCCCCTTCGTTCAGTTCCTGGGCGCCGAAACCTTCATCAACCGGCGCACCGCCGTGGCGAAACAAGTAGTAGGACGCACAGCCCACCACCAACAGGGCCACACTCAGTATCGACAGCAATCTCAAACGAGGCTGGGTAAAGTTCATAGTGGCTTCGGTAGTCAAAGGGCTGGGAAAGGCAGGCAGCTAACCACACGGCTTGGCGAGCTGCAAATCGCCTGGTTGGCCCGACTTTGCTGAAGACCTGCCTGGATCGTCGCCATTGTCCGAGTGAAGCGAACCACCGTCGGTCGTACCTCTGACGCGCCCCCCTTGACGACCGATTGGGTTCTGGTGTTTCCTGAAACCGGTTTCAGAACCTCGATAAATCCAAAAAAACAGGTCTCAATCCGTGAATTCTTTCTCCGCCGCCCAGCGCAGCCGCGTGACCATGCTCGACGTCGCCGAGCGCGCCGGGGTCTCCAAGGCCAGCGTCTCGCGTTTCATCGGCGAGGACCGCGCCCTTCTCTCCGAAGCCATCGCCCGGCGCATCGAACAGGCGATCAGCGAGCTGGGCTATCGGCCCAACCAGATGGCCCGTGGCCTCAAGCGTGGGCGCACGCGTCTGATCGGCATGCTGGTGGCCGATATCCGCAACCCTTATTCGATTGCCGTGATGCATGGTGTGGAAACCGCCTGCCGTCGTCACGGCTACAGCCTGGTGGTGTGCAACACCGACCGCGACGACGAACAGGAACGCCAGCACCTGGCCCTCCTGCGCGCGTACAACATCGAAGGGCTGATCGTGAACACGCTGGGCCATCACCGCGATGAGCTGTTTGAACTGCGCAGCGAAATGCCCATGGTGCTGGTGGATCGCAAGGTCGACCGGCTCGAAACCGACCTCGTCGGGCTGGACAACCCGGCCGCCGTCGAGATGGCCCTCGATCACCTCGAACAGCGCGGCTACCGCGATGTGCTGCTGGTGACCGAGCCGTTCGATGGCACCAGTTCGCGGATCGAGCGGGTCGAGCGCTTCAAGACCAGCATCGAACGACGCCCTGCACTGGTCGGCGTCGTGGCGGAAACCGGCGATCAACTGCTCTTGCGCATCAAGACCTTTCTCGCCGAGCCGGACCGCGGCCCCAAGGCGCTGTTTTGCGCCAACGGCATCGCCGCGCTGGCGGCCACCCAGGTATTGCGTGAACTCGGTTGCCACCTGTTCGACGACATTGGCCTGATCGCCCTCGACGACCTGGACTGGTACCCCTTGGTGGGCAGCGGCATCACGGCCCTGGCCCAACCCACCGCCGAAATCGGCGCCAGCGCTTTCGAATGCCTGCTCAAGCGTTTGCGGGGGGATAACGGGCCGGTGCAGACCCTGGATTTTGCCGCGCGGTTGATTGAGCGTGGGTCGACACTTGGGAATGGTCGGTGATGGTGAGGGCCCTATCGCGAGCAAGCTCGCTCCCACAAGGGATTTTCAGTGTTGCGCGGAGCTGTGGGAGCGAGCCTGCTCGCGAAGAGGCCACCAAACACACCGCCTAATTTTTTTGACCAAAACTGAAACCGGTTTCAGAGGTACAACAACAATGAACAAACCAGCCGTTTCCATCAGCCTCTCCAGCTACGGCGCCGACCTGGTGCGCCAACGCGGCCAAGGCAGTTTCATCGACCTGCTAGCCGCCGCCGGCGCGTCGCGCATCGAATGGCGCGAAGAGTTGCTGACCACCGAACAACCCGCCGAGCTGGCCGCTGGCGCTCACGCCCAGGGATTGCAAAGCATCTATTCCTCGCCGCTGGAACTCTGGCTCCCCGGCCAGTCCAGGCCCAATCCCGACCTGGCGACCGCCTTGCAACGTGGCGAGGCGTTCGGTTCGGCGTGGCTGAAAGTTTCCCTCGGTCATTTCACCGACTCCCACGACCTGAGAGCCTTGGCAGACATCCTTGCGACCAGCGCGGTGCAACTGCTGGTGGAAAACGACCAGACCCTTCAGGGCGGACGGATCGAACCGCTGCAACGCTTCTTCGCTGCAATCGAAGCACACGGGTTGCCCATCGCCATGACCTTCGACATCGGCAACTGGCAGTGGCAGGACCAATCAGCCACGGTGGCGGCCCGGCAACTCGGACGACATGTCGCCTACGTCCATTGCAAGGCGGTGGCCCGGCGTCCCGATGGCAAGCTCGTTGCCGTTCCGCCCGGCCAGGCCGACCTGCACCTGTGGGAACAATTGCTCAAGCACATGCCGGTCGGCGTGATGCGTGCCGCCGAATACCCGTTGCAGGGCGACGACCTGCTGCAACTGACCGCTGAACATGTCGCCATCCTGTCCCGCCTCGGGCAATCGCGCCGGGAGGCTGCCCATGTCTAACTTCGATGTGCTGTCATTCGGCGAGACCATGGCGATGTTGGTGGCCGACGAAACCGGCGACCTGGCCGACGTGAACCAGTTTCACAAACGCATCGCCGGGGCCGACAGCAACGTGGCCATCGGCTTGTCGCGGCTGGGTTTCCAAGTGGCCTGGCTCAGCCGGGTCGGCGCCGACTCCCTGGGACGCTTCGTGGTGGGGACCTTGGAAAAGGAAGGCCTGGATTGTCGCCACGTGGCCGTCGATCCGGCGCACCCCACCGGTTTCCAGCTCAAGTCCCGCACCGACGATGGCAGCGATCCGCAGGTCGAATATTTCCGGCGTGGTTCAGCCGCCAGCCACTTGTCCGTCGATTCCATCGCACTGCCCTTGCTTGCCGCCCGTCACTTGCATGCCACCGGCATCGTGCCAGCGCTGTCGGTGACTGCACGGGCGATGTCCTTCGAGTTGATGTGCCGCATGCGCGAGGCCGGCCGCAGCCTGTCGTTCGACCCCAACCTGCGCCCGAGCCTGTGGTCGAACGAAGCGACGATGATCCGCGAGATCAATCGCCACGCCGCCCTCGCCCACTGGGTCTTGCCGGGCCTCGGTGAAGGTCGATTGCTGACCGGTTTTGACGACCCGGCCGACATCGCCGCGTTCTACCTGGAACTGGGCGCCGAAGCCGTGGTGATCAAGCTCGGCCCGGACGGCGCTTATTACCGCACCGCGCTCGACCAGGGATTCATCGCCGGCGTGCCGGTGGCACGGGTGGTGGACACCGTGGGCGCCGGGGATGGTTTCGCCGTGGGCCTGATCAGCGCACTGCTCGAAGGCCGCGACATCACCGAGGCGGTCCGGCGGGCGAACTGGATCGGTAGCCGCGCGGTGCAGAGCCGTGGGGACATGGAAGGACTGCCGACGCGCGATGAACTGTCAGCTGAATTTGAAACCGCTATTGGCGAGCAGGCTCGCTCCCACACGGGCCAACGCTAAACCCTGTGGAAGCGAGCTTGCTCGCGATTGAAGCCACCGCAAAACGCACCTGCTGAACAAAAACAACAAGCTCAGGAGTCAACGACATGCAAACGCTCAACCTCGCCACCCGCCGCTGGTGGTACATCATGCCCATCGTCTTCATCACCTACAGCCTGGCCTATCTCGACCGGGCCAACTATGGCTTTGCCGCCGCGTCGGGCATGGCCGAAGACCTGATGATCACCCCTGGGTTGTCATCGCTGCTCGGCGCGCTGTTTTTCCTTGGCTACTTTTTCTTCCAGGTGCCCGGGGCGATCTACGCGCAGAAGCACAGCGTGAAGAAGCTGATCTTCGTCAGCCTGATCCTCTGGGGCTCGCTGGCGACCCTCACCGGCGTGGTCTCCAACGCATACTGGCTGATCGTGATCCGCTTCATGCTCGGCGTGGTGGAAGCCGCCGTGATGCCGGCGATGCTGGTCTATTTATGCCACTGGTTCACCCGGGCCGAACGCTCGCGCGCCAACACCTTCCTGATCCTCGGCAACCCGGTGACCATGCTGTGGATGTCGGTGGTATCAGGGTATCTGGTGCAGCAATTCGACTGGCGCTGGATGTTCATCATCGAAGGCCTGCCGGCGGTGCTCTGGGCCTTCGTCTGGTGGCGCCTGGCCGATGATCGCCCAGCCCAGGCCAAGTGGCTCAGCGACCAGGAAAAACAAGACCTGGAAAGCGCCCTGGCCGCCGAGCAGGTGGGCATCAAGGCGGTGAAGAACTACGCCGAGGCCTTCCGCTCGCCCAAAGTGATCATCCTGGCCCTGCAATTTTTCTTCTGGAGCATCGGCGTCTACGGGTTTGTGCTGTGGTTGCCATCGATCCTCAAGGCCGGCCTGAAGATGAGCATGGTCGAGGCCGGGTGGCTGTCATCGCTGCCTTATCTGGCGGCCGTGGTTGCCATGCTGATCGTGTCCTGGGCGTCGGACAAGGTGCAGAAACGCAAGCGCTTTGTCTGGCCACCGCTGCTGGTCGCCTCCATCGCGTTCTACGCATCCTACTTGCTCGGGGCTGAGCATTTCTGGTGGTCCTACGCCTTGCTGGTGATCGCCGGGGCCTGCATGTATGCGCCCTACGGCCCGTTTTTCGCCATCGTTCCGGAAATCCTCCCGGCCAATGTCGCTGGCGGCGCCATGGCGCTGATCAACAGCATGGGCGCGCTGGGTTCGTTCGGCGGCTCGTATCTGGTGGGTTACCTCAACGGCTCCACCGGTTCCACTGGCATGTCTTTCCTGTTGATGAGCGGCGCCTTGCTGCTGTCGGTGGTGCTGACCCTGGCCCTCAAGCCCGGCGCCAGCGACCGGGTCGTGTCGAAAACCGTGACGCCTCACGCGGCGCCTGTCCGTTCCTGAATCGAGAGATCCCATGAAAAAGCACGTGGTGTTGTACAAGAAACTGTCAGCGCAACTGATGGATCGCCTGCAAGCTCAGGCCCAGGTCACCCTTATCGAACGCCTCGATGCCCAGGGCCTGGCGCAACTGCGCGACGCCCTGCCCAGCGCCCATGCCCTGCTGGGCGCGAGCCTCAAGCTCGATGCGTCACTGCTGGACCTGGCACCGAATCTCGAGGCGATCGCCAGCGTTTCGGTAGGCGTCGACAATTACGATATCGATTACCTGACCGAACGCCGGATCCTGCTCACCAACACGCCGGATGTATTGACCGAAACCACCGCCGACACTGGGTTCGCCTTGATCCTCGCCACCGCCCGCCGCGTCGTGGAGCTGGCCAACCTGGTTCGCGCGGGCGGTTGGCAACAGAGCATCGGCCCACGACATTTCGGCAGCGACGTCCATGGCAAGACCCTGGGCATCGTCGGCATGGGCCGCATCGGCGAAGCCTTGGCCCAACGCGGACACTTCGGCTTCGGCATGCCGGTGCTCTATCACAGCCACTCGCCCAAGCCTGCCGTGGAGCAGCGTTTCAATGCGCGTTATTGCGACCTCGACACGCTGCTGCAACAAGCGGATTTCATTTGCCTGACCTTGCCCTTGACCGCCGAGACCGAAGGCCTGATCGACGCACGGGCGTTCGCCCAGATGCGCCCTGAAAGCATCTTCATCAATATTTCCCGGGGCAAGGTCGTGGACGAAACGGCAATGACCGACGCCTTGCGCCACGGGCAGATCCGTGGCGCCGGGCTGGACGTTTTCGAGCACGAGCCCCTGAACGCGGATTCACCACTGTTGCAGATGGATAACGTAGTGGCGACCCCGCACATGGGCTCGGCTACCCATGAGACCCGGGAGGCGATGGCGCGTTGTGCGGTGGAAAACCTGCTGGCGGCGTTGGCGGGTGAAAGACCTATGAATTTGGTGAATCCGGGGGCGTGGACGCTCTGACATTGCCCCTTCAAAATGTGCCATCGCAAGCAAGATCGCGATGGCAACTGTATTCATTTTTGATGTGCACGCAACACAACCTTTCCGGGGCACTCCCACCTTAGAACGCCGCTGCCAGATTATCCTTTTGATCCTTTCTTAAAATAATATAAACATCCCAAACGGCGCAAACAGTAGAGAAGAACCACACTTCCGACAAAGCAGCTACATTCCTACATCTCCCTCCTACTCAATGGCAAGAACAAACCTACGTTAGCCTAGGAAGTCACGCAATAGCCTTCACATCACCCCAATGCTATTAATTAATCACTTGCGAACAAACGCAAGTTGGGCTCTCGCATCGCGACGCCCATTAACTAAATTGGAGTAAATCGACATGGGTAGGAAACGCTCTGAAATAAATCATACCTTTTTTGGCCTGCCGCAGGCATTAGGCCTTTCTAAGGACCTCCTCGCAACGGAAGCCGTTTTTTTCGCGTCGCTGACCAATTAAGCCAGTGACCGATTAAATATCGGCGAACAGATGCCGAAAGGATCTCCTTTCGGCATCCTTTAATGGAGATGCATATGTCAGAACGAGAACTATCACCCACCGAAGCGCTATTCAATATCATGTCCACGCTCCATACACTGGGCCTCAGTGCAGTAACACGGTATACAACACCATCCAAGCTAGTAGCAACGGCCGAACTGTTTGATGACAACGACAACCTCGTTGAATCAGGAGCAGGCAAGGGACCTGACTCGCTAATAGGCGCACTGGCGGAAAGCATTGAACACTTCAGCACGTTTCAACCTCTGACTGATGCTCCCATACGATACCGCTCCGACAAAATAGCTACCCAAAAAGCAGTTGCAGAAGATGGGATTTTTACCAGCCTGCCTCTCACCGAAAATTTAATCGAATGCTTTAGGCTTACCTCGCTCAATGACACTGAAGAGCTATTCGCGCCGTGCATCCTTCTATGCCCTGAAACGACACAAAACATCCACGAAGATTCTAATTCCGCACTGCGTTTTCTATCTCGCTATTCATCAAACTCAGGAATTGCTTTTGGTTGCACAGAGAACGAAGCACTGCTACATGGTATCCACGAAACAATCGAGAGGCATATCCTGTCTCTTTTCTACATGGCTGTCTGTGGCCTCGGTCCGGCAATCGAACTGTACACACCTTCTACCGCCTTGCTTGAAACAGCGCTGACGAGCCACCCCGCTGCCTTGACGTCAGCGGACAGGCTGCAAGTGATCATCATCAAGGACGTGCTGTCGGTTTATTTTGCGGTGGCATTTCCCAAAGCAGGCCCTGGAGCTCACCATCTTTCGCCCATTGGCTCCGGATGTTCGCTTGAAATCCACACTGCAATCCAAAGGGCAGTTACTGAACAGTTCCAGTCCGAAGATTTATATGGCGCCGCCGAAGAATCCATAGATAGAGAGACCTTTGACTTACTATCTAAATCAAGACACCTAAAAAACCTGATTGACTTCGCACCCATCATAAAAACGACACTCCCTATCATAAACGCTCCCGCACACATCGACCCCATGACAGTCTCCGCACAATTAGAAGAGCTGCAAAAAAACCTATCAATTAAAAAAATGAAAATCTTCCACCGAACGGTAGCCCGCTTCTCAAACAACAGCATCGTCACCCAGATCTATATTCCAGGACTTGAGCGCTTCAACATCATTAGAAACGGTCGCTTGGTGGTGCCTCAGCACGTGTTACGCGGTTGAATTATCGAACGCAAAGCAACCAGGAGTGAGTATATGCACAGCATCCGAGCAATGATAAAAACCGCCTATAAAAAACACGCCAAACTTCTAGCAACAACCGTAATCACAATTATCGCACTCAAGCTCATCACACTTGCCCCCCCGCTGCTACTCGGAACCATTATCGATACCCTGCAAGACAATAGCAATCCAGCATCGAGCACTCTACTTGCAATGACGGCAGGCCTGATTGTCGCGGGATGTACTCATGCCGTCATCACGCCTCTGCAGCTCCATGCGCTGTCCAAGCTGGTACAGGGCATTATCATGAACGCTTCCATTGAGTGGATCACCGAACTCATCGGTAAAGAATTTTCGTTATTCACCTCTTGGAGAATCGGTCACTTCATCAAATCGGTCGAGCGCGGAATTACTGCGCACGAACAACTACTCACTTTCATTGTAACCATTGCGCTCCCCGTACTCCTGGAGTTCATAGTTGTTGGGGGGGCTTTTGTTTACATAGGGGGCGGGGAAATTTTTTTGAGCATGACGGCATCCGGAGTTATCTATCTGGCTACCATCCACCAAATTATCAAATGGCGAAGAAAGCACATCGATGCAGTCAATGAACAGGAAGATGAGTTAAGTGCACACCTCTACAACACCCTCAACGCGGGGAAAAACATAAAGCTGGAAGGTGCCATACCTACTGCCCTGCACCCGTTGAACGCGGCGTTCAGACGTTATGCCAGCGCTGCCGTGACTACGGCATCCTCTGGCGGCCTGCTGAGCACCGCCAAGATATTGTTCGTAAGCCTTTCCACTGGGGGGTTGCTCTACTGGGGCGTCGTGGACCAGCTTTCGGGTCAGCCCAGTATCAGTGTCGGGCAGTTGGTTGCCATTTTTTCAATCGCGGGGAGTTATCTGCTCAGTATCTCAACCTTGACTGAAGGGTATCGTGTTCTTGATCAGTTCCTTGCAGACCAGCGTCAATTTCAGGGTCTGCTATCACTCCCGGACTTCGATCGCAGCAATCGAATGGCCTTGGTTGATTCCCAGCGCTCCTCAGTTCTGGAACTCGGACCCTGCGAAGTGGAGGGAACGGGACCGCTTCGCCTGTCGATCAAACGCTCCCTGGCATTTGCGCAAGGGCAGTCAGTGGCCGTGACGGGCCCTAGCGGCGCAGGCAAAACCACTTTTCTGGAACTCCTCGCCGGGCTTGATGCATCAAAGCGAGACCTACTGAGCATCGACTCGGTACCGGTCTCACTTTTGACCGGCCAAGCCCACTTGGACGCCTTGAGATACTGCCCCCAACAACCGCGATTTCTGGAAGGTTCTTTTGAACAATCGGTTCTGTTCGGAGGCAGCGCATCGCCGATTTTGTCTGGAGCCATACGGCAATTGGAGCTGGATGAGATTGTGACAACACGGCAGGTCAGCGAAAACGCATCGAATATCTCCGGCGGCGAAGCCAAACGCCTATCACTGCTGCGTCTTATCAATAAACCCGGAAAATTCAATATCTTCGACGAGCCAAGCGCATCTATCGAACCCAGGCTGACCACGCCTCTATGGGACCTGTTATTCGACGTTTTTTCCGGGCAGGGGTTGATATGTGTCACCCATGACATTGACCACTTGCATCGGTTTGACCGGGTCATTGTGATGCATGACGGGGCAATCGTGGAGGACGGTCCGTGGCTGGATCTTATCGACAGGCCAGCAATCAAGCTGCTGGTGGATGAGATTCGGATTCAAAACTAGCGAAAATATGAAGTGCCGGACCTACTACGGTAATCGCGAGCAGGCTCGCTCACCATGGATCGGCGGGGTTGTCGCCGGTCCGATGGCCTTCCCAAGCAAGCTCGCTCTCACAGCAGCCCCTCAGTTAGTGAGTGCTCTACTCCAGGCATCATGAACCTGTGGGACCGAGGTTGTTGTATCTGAACTAAAGCCGCTCAAGGGAGGATTGGTAAGCCAGAACAATGTAAGCCAGTTGAAACTCGACGGCCCTCTTCAAACTTTGCTTCATTCGCTCCTTTTCAGAATTCGCTTGGCGATCTTTATTATCCCGCACACCAAGTTTGGTTCGCCTCACCGCCAAGGCGAGGTCTTGCAATCGTTCAGCGACCGTATCAGCGGCACCTTGAAAAACTTCAAGAGCTTGGCGGAACGACTCTTCGGTAATGCTATCGATTTCGATATCCGCTTTTTCCCGGATTTCTCTGAACTCGACAGGTGTTACTAACGCATCACTCTCAACACGAGCGATCAATACTTTAAGATCTTCATCTGTGGACACCAATCGCAAACTCATGGAATGACTCCTCAAGAAAACGCTGGGCCTCATAGCCCGCCTCCAATTTATTGAGCAAAAAACCAGGCGTCTACTGTCAGAAATAACAGGTGTACTGCGTCCACCGCCAATCCCTGAGGGAGCGAACCTGCTCGCGATGGCGACCTGCCTGGGATGATGATGCGGGATAAGCCGGCTTTTTTTCGAGCAAGCCCGCTCCCACACCAGATCCAAACCGATCACAAATCCACACCCCCATCAAAATCCCGTTAGTCGCCACCCCCTGCCATGCATTAAAGTAACGCCCCCAGCCCCGGCGTTATCCGAACGCCTGGGCCACCCTTTCCAGGAACAGTCATCGATGGAACATCGTGAAGCGCTGCTGGCGCTGCGAACCTTTCTTTCAACGCAGATCCTCGGCCAGGAAAAACTCATCGAGCGCCTGCTCATCGCCCTGCTCGCCGACGGGCACATGCTGGTGGAAGGCGCGCCGGGACTGGCCAAGACCAAGGCGATCAAGGAGTTGGCCGAGGGCATCGAAGCGCAGTTCCATCGCATCCAGTTCACGCCCGACCTGTTGCCGGCCGACATCACCGGCACCGAGATCTATCGTCCGGAAACCGGCAGTTTCGTGTTCCAGCAGGGGCCGATCTTCCACAACCTGGTGCTGGCGGACGAAATCAACCGGGCCCCGGCCAAGGTCCAGTCGGCCTTGCTCGAGGCCATGGCCGAGCGGCAGGTCAGCGTCGGGCGCAGCACTTATGAACTGTCGCCGCTGTTCCTGGTGATGGCCACGCAGAACCCGATCGAGCAGGAAGGCACGTACCCATTGCCCGAAGCCCAACTCGACCGGTTTTTGATGCACGTGAAAATTGGCTTCCCGGACGCCGCGGTGGAGCGCCGTATCCTGCAGCAGGCCCGGGGAGAAGCGCTGAATGGTGAAACCAAGCCCGAGCGTCGTGTCAGCCAGCAGGCGATTTTTGCCGCGCGCAAGGAGATCCTCGGGTTGTACATGGCCGACGCCGTGGAGGAATACCTGGTGCAACTGATCATGGCCACTCGCAACCCGGCCAAGTTCGACCCGGAGATGGCCGAGTGGATTGCCTACGGCGCCAGCCCGCGGGGCTCGATTGCCCTGGATCGCTGCGCCCGCGCCCACGCCTGGCTGGCCGGGCGCGACTTCGTCAGCCCGGAAGACATCCAGGCCGTGCTGTTCGACGTACTGCGCCATCGCATCATCCTGTCGTTCGAAGCCGAAGCCGCCGGCATTGACCAGGACCGGGTCGTGCAGCGGATTCTCGACGTCGTCGCCGTCGCTTGAGTATTCATCATGAATAACCCACTGGCGCCCGTCCCGGGCATCCGCGTCAGCCTTTCGGAGCTGATCGAGATGCGCCACCGCGTGCGCGAAGTGCAGTTGTTCTCCACACCCGGCCAGCGCAGCCCGCTGATCGGGCTGCACCATTCCAAGCTGCGCGGGCGCGGGGTGGACTTCGACCAGGTGCGGATCTACCAGGCCGGCGACGATGTGCGCACCATCGACTGGCGCGTCACCGCACGGACCCAGGAGCCCCACACCAAGCTGTTCCACGAAGAGCGCGAGCGGCCGATCTTCATCATGATCGAACAGAGCCATCGGCTGTTCTTCGGTTCCGGCCTGATCTTCAAGTCGGTGCTCGCCGCCCAGGCCGCCAGCCTGATCGGCTGGGCCGCACTGGGGCACAACGACCGGGTTGGCGGGTTGGTGTTCGGCAATAACACTCACTATGAAGTCAAGCCACGGCGCAGCAAACAAAGCCTGCTGCAATTGCTCAACCGCCTGGTGCGCGTCAATCAGTCGCTGCACACCGACGGCGAGTCGGACCGCGACTCGTTCGGCGTGGCCTTGCGCCGCGCCCGCGAGGTGCTGCGCCCTGGCAGCCTGGCGATCGTGATTTGCGACGAGCGCGCCTTGTCCGACAGCGCAGAACAGCAACTGAGTTTGCTGTCGCGCCATTGCGACCTGTTGCTGTTGCCACTGTCCGACCCGTTGGACCACGCCCTGCCCGCCGCCGGACTGCTGCGTTTTGCCCAGCGCGGCGAGCAACTGGAACTCGACACCTTGAACGTCGAGTTGCGCCAGACCTACCGCGCCCAGGCCGAGGCACGGCTGGAGCGCTGGGAAATGCTGGCCCAGAAGCTGCGGATCCTGATGCTGCCCTTGAGCACCCAGGGCGACATGGTCGAACAGCTGCGCGAATACCTGAACCCCAAGCGGCCGGGGAAAACCCGATGAGCCGCCTCGACCAATTGCAACCGCTCATGGCCCCGCCCCCCATCGGATTCTGGCCGCCCGCGCCGGGCTGGTGGCTATTGCTGGTGTTGCTGCCGCTACTGGGCGTGGGGGCGTGGCAGTTGCGCCGGTTCATTCCGGTCAAGCGCAACACCGCCCGCGCCGAACAGCCGCTGGACCCGGTCCGCCTGGCGGCGCTGGCCGAGCTCGCGCTGCTGCCCAAACCCTACGACGGCGCGCCGGCCGGGGCTTGGTTGCAGCAACTCAACGGGCTGCTCAAGCGTTTGTGCCGCAACCATTATCCCTACAGCCAGAGCCACACCCTCAACGGGCGCAAGTGGCTGGCCTTCCTGGACAACCGCTGCCCGGCCGCCGGCCTGACTCGCTGGATGATCCTGGTGGAGGGTGCCTACAAGCCCGAATGCAAGCTCGATGACAAAGCCATCGCCGGCCTGACCCAAGCCGTCGAGATCTGGATTCGCAAACATGTTTGAGTTCGCCTGGCCGTGGATCTTTGTCCTGTTGCCGTTGCCCTGGCTGATGCGCCTGGTATTGCCGGCGGCGGACAGCGGCGAGCCGGCACTCAAGGTCAGTTTCCTGGAAGACCTCGAAGGTCTCGTGGGGCGTCGCGCCCGGGCCAACCTGCCCACCTGGCGCCAACAGGCACCCTTCATCCTGCTCTGGCTGCTGCTGTTGATCGCTGCCGCCCGTCCGCAGTGGCTGGGCGAGCCGTTGCCGATTGCCGCAAGCGGCCGCGACTTGCTGGTCGCCGTGGACGTTTCCGGGTCCATGGATTTTCCTGACATGCAGTGGAAGGAAGAAGACATCAGCCGCCTGGGGCTGGTCCAGCGCATGCTCGGGGACTTTCTGGAAAGCCGCGAAGGCGACCGGGTCGGCCTGATCCTGTTTGGCAGCCAGGCGTATCTGCAGGCACCGTTGACCTTCGACCGTCATACCGTGCGGCGCTGGCTCGATGAGGCGCGCGTTGGCATCGCCGGCAAGAACACCGCCATCGGCGATGCCATCGGCCTGGCGCTCAAACGCCTGCGCCAGCGTCCGGCCCAGAGCCGCGTACTGATCCTGGTCACGGATGGCGCCAACAACGGCGGTGAAATCGATCCCCTGACTGCCGCCCGGCTGGCCGCCGATGAAAGCGTGAAAATCTACACGATCGGCGTAGGCGCCGATCCGGAGCAAAGCGGCACGGCGGGCTTCTTGGGGGTCAACCCGAGCCTGGATCTCGACGAAGCGACCCTCAGGGAAATCGCCCAGGTCACCGGCGGCCAGTATTTCCGTGCCCAGGACGGTGAGCAGTTGCTCACGATCAAGACCACCCTCGACCGACTCGAGCCGGTGACCCAACAGCCGACCCAGGCCCGTCCGGCCCAGGCGCTTTATCATTGGCCGCTGGCTGTCGCGCTGCTGCTGAGCCTGTTGCTGGTGGCCAGGGAACGTTGGCCGGATAACCCGTTGCAGCGTCTGTTCACCCAACCCTTGTTCCAGCCGTCACAACCGTCCGAATGGCGGCAGCGGCTCAAGCGGCTGCGCCTGCGGAGGCGCCGATGATCGCGCTCTGGCCGCATTGGCTGCGCCCCGGTTTCATCCTGCTGCTGCCCTTGCTGGGCTGGCTGCTTTGGCAGTTGTGGCACCGGCAAAAACGCGTGGGTCGCTGGCAGATGATCCTGCCCCCGGCCTTTCACGCGGTGCTGCTCAGCGGCGGCAGCGGCCGTGAAAGCAAGCTGCCCTGGATAGCCCTCGGGCTGGGCTGGTTGCTGATGGTGCTGGCCTTGCTGGGCCCCAGTTGGACGCGCGTCGAACAGACCAGCCAGAAACCCGCCGATCCGCTGGTGGTCATCCTCGAACTGACCCCGGAGATGCTCGCCACCGACGTCCCGCCCACGCGCCTGGAACAGGCGCGGCGCAAAGTGCTGGACGTGCTGCATGGCCGCAGCGACGCGCAGACCGCGATCATCGTGTACTCAGGCAGTGCGCACACCCTGGTCCCGCTGTCGGACGACCTCGCCACCAGCGCCAACCTGCTCGAAGCCCTGAAACCGTCGATCATGCCCCAAGGCGGCCACCGGGCCGACCTGGCCGTCAACAAGGCCATGGCCTTGCTGGACCAGGCCGGGCTTGGCCACGGGCGGATCCTGCTGATCGGCTCTTCCCTGAACGAAGAAGAACGCCAAGGCATTCGCCAGGTCCTGGACGGCTCCGCCACACAGCTGCTGATGCTCGGGATCGGTACCCGGGAAGGCGCACCAGTGGCCCAGGATGACGGCAGTTATCTGAAGGATGAAAAGGGCGCGATCCTGGTTCCGCGCTTGGACAGCCCGGGCCTCAAGTCCTTCGTCAATGAGCTGGACGGCCGCTACCGTCCGGCACGCCTGGATGACCGGGACCTGCGCGGCCTGGGCTTGCTGGAGGGGCCGCGACACCTGCGCAGCGACGGCCAGAAACTGCGCCTGGACACCTGGGCGGACCAGGGCTATTGGTTGCTGTTGCCATTGTTGCTACTGGCAGCGTGTGCCGGGCGGCGCGGTTGGCTTTTCTGCCTGCCATTGCTGTTGGCATTGCCGCAGACCGGCCATGCCTTCGAGTTCGAGGATTTATGGTTGCGCCCGGACCAACAGGGCCAACACCTGCTCAAGCAAAAGCGCCCCGCCGAGGCCGCCGCGCATTTCCAGGACAGCCAATGGCAGGGGGTCGCCCTGTACGAAGCCGGCCGGTACAGCGAAGCCGCCCAGCGCTTTGCCGAAGGCAACGACGCCCGCGCCCATTACAATCGCGGTAACGCCCTGGCCCGCAGCGGCGAGCTGGACGCCGCGATCGACGCCTATGAGCAGGCCCTGGAATTGCAACCAGACCTGCGCCCGGCACAGACCAACAAGGCGCTGGTGGAAAGCTTGCTGCAAGAACAGACCCCGCCAGGGGCTCCCCCAAAACCTGCCGAGACCTCGGAACCGTCTCCTTCCGAGGAACCGCAGGACACCGACAGGCCGAGCCAATCGTCCGAACAGGGGCATCCTTCCTCCGAAGCGACCGCCGCGCCGGACGATGCCCAGGCAAGCGAGGCCCCACCGTCCGGCGCCCAGGATGTGCCGGGCAGTGAACTGCCCGACGAACAGACCACCACCCCGCCGCTTCGCCCGGCCGCGGGCCAACGCAACGAAGAAGAACAACGCCAGGCGCTGGAACAATGGCTGCGCCAGATCCCGGACAACCCGGGCGAACTGCTTCGGCGAAAATTCTGGTATGAACAGCAAAGCCATCAGGCCCAGGGAAAACACCCATGACCCGCTTCACCGCCTTCCTCCTCGCCTTGCTGCTCTGGACCGCCGGGGCCCAGGCCGCGCAGTTGACTGCCAGCGTGGATCGCAGCCGGTTGAATTCCGGGGAGACCGTCGAGCTGACGCTGGAATCCAACGACGCCACGCTGTTCGGCAAACCTGACCTGAGCCCGCTGCAGGCGCTGTTCGATGTCCGGGGCACGCGCCAGGTCAACCAATTGACCACCCTCGACGGCGAGAATCGCGCCACCACGCGCTGGATCGTGACGCTACTCCCACGCCAGAGCGGCACCGTGGTGATTCCCCCCCTGCAATTGGGTGAAGTGACCAGCCAGCCGATCACACTGCAGGTCATCGAAAGCGAAACCCGCAACGCCTCCGGCACCCTTGAGCCCGTGTTCATCGAGGCCAGCCTCGACCAGGCCGAAGTGTATGTACAGGCCCAGGCCATCCTGACCTTGCGAATCTACCATTCGGTGTCGCTGTATGACGACAGCAGCCTGACACCGCTGCATATCCCGGATGCTCGCACCGAGCAACTGGGCGAATCGCGCACCTATGAAAAAGTCATCAACGGCGTGCGCCACGGCGTGATCGAACTGCGTTATGGCATCTACCCGCAGCGCAGCGGCGAACTGGCGATCCCGGCCCAGACCTTCAGCGCCACGCTGGTCGAGCCGGTGGCCCAGGGAACCGCATCGCAGGGGGCCAAGCCCGGCCAGCTGATGCGCGTGAGTTCCACGCAACTGATGCTGACCGTCAAGCCAAAGCCCGCCAGCTACCCGGCCGACCTCCCCTGGCTTCCGGCCCGCAGCCTCTCCTTGAGCGAAAGCTGGAGCCCGGAACCGACCCATAGCCAGGTCGGCGACTCGCTGACCCGCAGCCTGACCCTGGAAGCCGAAGGCTTGACCAGCGCCCAATTGCCGCCGCTGCCAGCGACCGAGATCAACGGCCTGCGGCGTTACCCCGACCAACCGGTACTCAGCAGCCGCAGCAGCGAACGCGGCCTGGTGGGCAGCCGTGAAGACCGCGAAGCCCTGGTGCCCAACCGCAGCGGCACCATCGAGTTGCCACCGGTGGAAGTGGTCTGGTGGAACACCCTGGAAGATCACCTGGACCGCACCAGCCTGCCCGCGCGGACCCTGCAAGTGGCGAACAACCCGAGCCTGATGGTCGATACCCCGGCGGGCACGACTCAAATCGTGACGACCGTTGACAGCGAGACGCTGTGGTATTGGCAATTGAGCACGCTCATCCTCGCCGGTACGACACTGCTCGGTTTCGGCCTGTGGTGGCGGGCGCGCCGGCAACCGGCGGTGCTGCGCTCGACCCAGGCCGGGCCCAGCCCGCGCACCCTGCTGGACGACCTCAAGCGGGCCTGCCTGGCCAACGACCCGCACGCCACTCGCCAGGCCCTGGACGCCTGGGCCCGGCAGCAACCGGAGACCCTCGCCGACATGGCGGCGCGCTTCGTGCCGCTGTCCGACGCCCTCGACGGCTTGAATGGCGCCCTCTACAGCGAAACCGGCCAGCACTGGCAAGGCGAGGACTTGTGGCGGGCCATCCGCACCATTCCGCCGCTTGAAGGAACGCCGGACGGCGCCAGTGATTCGAGCTTGCCGCCGCTTTATCCCAAATAAGGGCTCCAGCTCCCGCTGGGTTGCATGGCTGCATGGCTGCATGGC
>NZ_JAOSHO010000550.1 GCF_025917275.1 Pseudomonas agronomica
GCTCGCTCCCACAGGGGGCGTTCGGTGAGTCAGATCGGATTCGGGCAATCGATAAAGATGTGCTCCAGGGCAAAACGCCGCGCCAGGTAATCTCCCAGCGCCTGGACGCCGTAGCGCTCGGTCGCATGGTGCCCGGCGGCGATGAAGCTGATGCCGTTTTCCCGCGCGCTGTGGAACGTCTGCTCCGATGCCTCGCCACTGAGGTACAGATCAACCCCCGCCAGCACCGCCTGGTCGATGTAACCCTGGCCGCCACCGGTGCACCAGCCGACCCGGCGGATCATCTGCTCGCCTTCGATCAGCAACGGCTCGCGGCCCATGACTTCCTGGACCCGGCGGGCAAAGTCCCGAGGCGTCATTGGTTCGGACAAGGAACCGACGAGGCCGACAATCTTGGGATTATCAGGATCCAGCGGCCCTTCGACGGTAATATCCAACTGACGGGCCAGTTGCACGTTATTGCCGACCTCGGCGTGAAGGTCCAGCGGCAAGTGATAGGCCAACAGGCTGATGTCGTGCATGAGCAACGTCTTGAGCCGACGCTGTTTCATTCCGGTGATACAGGGGTTTTCGCCTTTCCAGAAATAACCGTGATGCACCAAGACCAAATCGGCTTCGGCCTCGACGGCCGCATCGAGCAAGGCCTGGCTGGCCGTCACACCGCTGACGATACGCATCACTTGCGGGGACCCTTCGACTTGCAAGCCGTTGGGGCAGTAATCGGCGATCCGGCTGCTTGCCAGGTAACGGTCCGCTTCTTCGACCAGGGTGCTCAGGGCGACAGCCATGAAAAGAACTCCTAAATATCCCGTTCAGAGGCGCGCGCGGCCTCGTATAATGCGCGACATTATGGGCGGTCTCATACCGCCTGCAACCTTTGTAGGACGTGCTTAATGCTCAAGGCGCTGCGTTTTTCCGGCTGGCCGCTGTTGGCCGGCGTGCTTGTCGCTCTCCTGATTATCCAGCGCTACCCCGAATGGGTCGGGTTGCCAAGCCTTGACGTCAACCTGCAGCAAGCGCCGCAAACCAAAGCCGTGCAGCAGGGACCGGTGTCCTACGCCGACGCCGTGACTACCGCCGCACCGGCCGTTGTGAACCTGTACACCACCAAGGTCATCAACAAACCCAACCATCCGCTGTTCGAAGACCCGCAGTTCCGGCGTTTCTTCGGTGACAACTCGCCCAAGCAGAAGCGCATGGAGTCGAGCCTGGGTTCGGGCGTGATCATGAGCCCGGAAGGCTATATCCTGACCAACAACCACGTCACCAGCGGTGCCGACCAGATCGTGGTGGCGCTCAAGGATGGCCGCGAAACCCTGGCCCGGGTGATTGGCAGCGATCCGGAAACCGACCTCGCGGTGCTGAAGATCGACTTGAAGAACCTGCCGGCCATTACCATCGGCCGCTCCGACAGCATTCGCATCGGCGACGTGGCCCTGGCAATCGGCAACCCGTTTGGCGTCGGCCAGACCGTGACCATGGGCATCATCAGCGCCACCGGTCGCAACCAGCTGGGCCTGAACAACTACGAAGACTTCATCCAGACCGACGCCGCGATCAACCCCGGCAACTCCGGCGGTGCGCTGGTGGACGCCAACGGCAACCTCACCGGGATCAACACGGCGATTTTCTCCAAGTCCGGCGGCAGCCAGGGCATTGGCTTTGCCATTCCGGTGAAGCTGGCGATGGAGGTGATGAAATCCATCATTGAACACGGCCAGGTGATTCGTGGCTGGCTGGGCATTGAAGTGCAGCCGTTGACCCAGGAGCTGGCGGAATCGTTCGGTTTGTCCGGGCGGCCCGGCATCGTGGTGGCGGGAATCTTCCGCGACGGCCCGGCACAGAAGGCCGGTTTGCAACTGGGCGACGTGATCCTGAGCATCGACGGAGAACCGGCAGGGGATGGCCGTCGTTCGATGAATCAGGTGGCCCGGATCAAACCCACCGACAAGGTGACGATCCAGGTCATGCGCAACGGCAAGGAACTCAAGCTCACGGCTGAGATTGGCCTGCGCCCGCCGCCAGCGCCGGTGGTGCTTAAGGAAGAACAGTAAGCACCCTCTTTGGCGAGATCATTTGTGGCGAGGGGATAAATCCCCTCGCCACAAGTCCCCCGATTTTCTGCCGCCACCACTGCACTCGAAATTTCAGATAGCATAAATTCTCATTGGTAGTGTTATATTGTTTCAAGCATGGAAATTGAAACAACATAACATGTCACCCCTGAAACGGATTTCCGCTGCCAGCTTCGCGCTGGGCTTGCTCGGCGATCCGACCTATGCCGAAGAAATCTTCGATCTATAAGGAAGTCAGCATGAACTACCCCAAGACCTTCGCCCTGCTCGGCCTGCTCCTGGCCACCCAGGCTTCGGCCCATGGCCTGTGGACAGAGCAACGGCGCGGCAATATTGAAGTGATCTACGGCCACGGCGCCGAAGACAACGCCTTCAAGGCGCAGAAAGTCAGTGGCGCCTGGGCCTACGACCTGGGCGGCAACATGATTCCGGTCACGGTGGAACGCTTGCCAGACCACGCTCGCCTGCAGCCTCTCAAGCCGCCGGCCGTGTTGGCCGTCGCATTGGACAATGGCATGTGGTCGCAGACCGCTGACAAGAAGTGGATCAACGAAGGCCGCAGCAAGGTGCCTGGGGCGATCGAGTCGACCCAGACCTTCAAATACAGCCTGGCGATCTATGAACCGGGGGCGAAGCTACCGAAGCTGGATCAGATCAAATTCGTCATCGTGCCGGAAATCGACCCGCTGACCGTCGGCCCCGGCCAGTCGTTACCGGTGCGGGTGCTGCTTGATGGCAAACCGGCGGCAAGGGTGCAATTGGTGGGGGACTACCGTAGCGCGCCGGGCACTGTGAGCACCGAAACCGATGCCGAAGGCCGAGCCAAGGTACTCGTGCGCAATGAGGGTCTGAACGTGATCGCCGCGCAGATGGAAATCCCGCTCAAGGACAACAAGGATGTCGCGACGCGTGGGGTGTTTACTTCGCTGACGTTCCTTGGTGAGCCGCATCACGAGTAAGCGCTGGAATTGTGGGAGCTGATCTGGCCACTATCGCGAGCAAGCTCGCTCCCACA